>NZ_DCYU01000061.1:0-38775 GCF_002331165.1 Pseudoalteromonas sp. UBA2102 | reverse complement strand
TATTCCCCATAAATAGGCGATAACGCAGCATAAAAGCCAAACATGGGCTGCCCGTTGGGTTCTTTCTAGGGTGATAAACTCTTGTTTATTGTTTTTTACTTATTCTTACATGGATGTAAGTCATTAAAATAACGCAGGAGCCGTTATCGAGCCTACTAATTTACAAACCACGCGCCGCGATTTAATCGCCCCTAGATTGAACAAATTTCTCTCCGCCAAGGTCAACACGCCCTAGTATACCTTTAATCAATACGCTGATATAAGCCTCTAAAACAGTAAGTGAGGCAAAAAACCACACTTAAACGCTATAAGTGATGCGTTTTAACATAAATAATAATTATTACAAATAGCTTTTATATCTAAAAAGTTAATGTGATTTTATTTTTACGTAATGTTCGCATTTTGCTTTAAGGCGCAGTGTTCCTTTCTAAAAATACTTATCTAGTACAAGCAAAGCATTGTTATAAGTTTTTGATAGTTAATTACTTTAATGAGTAGATTTTCTTTATGCAGCGAATGTTTTGCTAAGGGATTTACGCACAGTTTAGCTATATTAAATAGTATTTTTGCCGATCTCCCTTTGTTCTAAAAACTAAAACTATTTTAAAAATAAAACAAAAAAGCAACATTTAGGTTGATTGTTAGGTATTTGTAATTAGAATAGTCGCTATTACAAATAAGAATGATTCACATACAATATTAGGATTCAACATGAATTTGCGTAAATCTCTCCTTGCTAGTGCAGTAATTACTGCAACTATGGGTTTAACTGCGTGTGGCGGCTCAAGCTCCAGCGATAGCACCGAAACACCAACCACTCCAACAGTGACTAATTCGGCACCTACCGCTATTAGCTTATCAACAGCGGCTGTAACAGAAGATGTAGTAGGCGCAGTAGTCGGTACTTTAAGTGCAACCGATGACGATGCAACAGGCATGGTATTTACACTTTCTGATGATGAACAGTATTTTGAAATTAATGACAGCAATGAGCTAACGCTTAAAAGCACGTTAGCGCTTAATGCTGAGCAAGTAGAAACAGTTGATGTAACAGTTACTGCAACCGATGCTGGCGATTTAAGTTTTACACAAACACTGAGCGTATCTGTAACTGATATTGAAGCGCAAGATGGCGTAAACGTTTACGAATTTGCCTCAACAGTTAATGCTAGTAAATCTGCGGTAAGTTACACAGGCCAAGTGGCTCGCCATGCACTTTCGGCGCAAATTAAAGCTTACATAAGCTTATTAAGTGTTGATTACATTGAAAGCGAAGGCTTAACGGGCGATGCCGTTAAAGCGCAGTTAATGGCTTATTGGAGCGATTACGAAGCCGTAAAAGATAACAGCTTTTTGTTTATTGATGGCGCAACTACATTGCAACAGTCGTTTGCAGAAATTTCGAGTTCAGGCAAAACCTTAACAGGTAAAATTGCCGGTAACGATGCGTCTAAAATGGAAGAAGACTGGCTAACAGAAGGCACATTTGAAGGTTGGAGCGACTTCGGCACTCAAGCAAAAACACCAGAAGGGCTCATTTTTCATTACTTTGATTTACTTGCCGCCAATGTAGATGCAATTGCAAGCGGTACACAATCTGAGGATATAAACGGTAATGACATTACTGCGGCATACATCACAACAAGTGGCCTTGATTTAAACCAGCTTATTCAAAAGCACACGCTAGGTGCGTTAATGTTCTCGCAAGGCGCTGACGATTACCTAGACGAAGGGCTTGATGAAGATAACACCGATGCAGCAGCCGATGGTACTTACAGTACTTTAGAGCATCAATACGATGAAGGTTTTGGTTACTTTGGCGCAGCACGTCATTATTTAGAATTTAGCGACGAGGCTATTTCTGATGGTAGCGCAAGCGCTGATATTGATGGCGATGGCAAAATTGACTTAGCGAGTGAATACAACTGGGGTAACTCTACCAACGCAGCTAAACGTGATAAAGGTGCGGTAGTAGCGACTGACTTTAGCAGCGCAGCAATGACTGCGTTTATTGCGGGTCGTAAAATTATTAACGATGCTGCACCAAGTGCATTAACTGATGATCAAAAAACGCAGTTATTAGCACAACGTGATATTGCTGTAGCCAATTGGGAAAACGCAATTGCAGCCACCGTTGTACATTACATCAACGACACACTAGCCGACATTGATACAGTACAAGGTACAGAGGCAAGTGCTGACGATTTTGCTAATTTAGCTAAACACTTTAGTGAAATGAAAGGCTTTGCACTGAACTTTCAATTTAACCCATTTTCACCTTTTTACAGCGACGATAACGCAGGTAAATTTGCCGAGCTACATACATTACTCGGTGAAGCGCCACTGCTAACAGATGCATACAAAGCGCAGTTAGTAGAGGCACGTGATTTGATGCAGGAAGTTTACGGCTTTGATGCTCAAAACGTTGAAAACTGGTAATAACCAGCCGTTTTAGCACCAAGGAAGGTCAGCCCACGGGCTGGCCTTTTGCCGTTTAATTTTCAAAGTTTTTAGGGTTGAAATAATGATCAATTATGCAAAAAAAGGGGTTGTGGTTGCAGCTACTGTACTAACCCTTAGTGGGTGTGGTGAAAGTAGCTCAAGCAGCACAGGCAGTGATTTTCAAAGTAGTGATAGTGGGCAAACTACTACGCCTGCGGTTACAGAGTTTGATGAAGCACAACTCGTTGCTAACTTAGTCGATAATGTAATAACACCGACGTTTGTTTTGTTTAATCAACAAGCACAAACACAAACACAGGCCGTTGCAAATTACTGCCAAGCTGAAATACAAAGCGTACAAGAAAGCTCAGAAGAGGCCATTGCGCTGCGTGCTCAAGCACAACAAGCCTGGCTAGATACCATGGCGGGTTGGCAACAAGCCGAAATGATGCAAATGGGGCCGCTTCTTGATAACGCAGGGCAGTTACGTAACCAAATATATTCATGGCCTACTTTTAGCCGCTGTGGGATAGACCAAGACGTGGTGTATAACCAAGACGGTGTTATTAACCAAGATCAAAATCGCCCGTATGCCATTAGCGAAAGAACAGCAACACGCCGCGGCTTATTTGCAATTGGGCATGTGTTGTTTAACGAGCAATTAGCGCATCACTGTAGTGTGGCAAATGATGCTCTTGCAGATTGGAATAACCGCACAGATTTAGCGCGTCGTCAGGCTCGTTGTGAGTTTGCTGTGGTGGCAAGTGAAGATGTTTTAAGTTCGTCAGCGCAGTTATTACAAGCTTGGCAAGGGGATAGCGGTTTTGCTAATGAATTAAAAAATACCGGCCAAAGTGGCTCTCGCTTTAGCACAACTCATGAAGCGCTTAATCATATTAGCGATGCACTGTTTTATATCGACACAATAGTAAAAGATAAAAAATTAGCAGAGCCGATTGGTATTTTTTCAAATTCGTGTGGCGCATCGGCGTGCCCTGAAGATGTAGAAAGCCTAGATGCGAAAAGCTCTTTAGATAATATTCGTAATAACTTAGCGGCGTTTGAAGCGTTAATTATGGGTAATTTAGACGCTGAGCAAGCAGGCACTGGCTTTGATGACTTTTTAGATGCAGAGCAAGCACAGGCTACTAAAACACGTTTAGTTGAAGGAATAGCAGCCCTTAAAGCCACTTTAAATAGCATTGATAGCTCGCTGGCCGATTTGCTAATTGATAACGAGCAACAGGTACGTGATGTACATGGCCAAGTGAAAGTGCTGACCGATGAGCTAAAAAATGACTTTATTAATGAGCTAGCACTTGAGCTACCTACCACCTCTGCAGGCGATAATGACTAAGGGCGACAATGAAATACAATAAACTTACAATTGCATTGCTTATGGCCGTAAGTTGCCAAGCAGTGGCAGAGCAAAAAAACGAATTAGAACATATTCAAATTATTAGCCATAACGATAAATTGCGCACCGAAGCAGGCTCGGCAACTTTAATTGGCGAAGCGCAACTTGAACAATTTGAGTTTGATGATATTCATCGTATTTTATCGCAGGTGCCTGGGGTAAACATACGCGAAGAAGACGGCTTTGGGCTAAGGCCTAACATTGGTTTTAGGGGCGTAACCCCTGAACGTAGTAAAAAAATAACCATTTTAGAAGACGGTGTTTTAATTGGCCCTGCGCCGTATTCGGCACCGGCGGCTTATTATTTTCCGCTTACTACACGCATGAGCGCAGTTGAAGTGTTTAAAGGCCCAGCAGCCATACATTATGGCCCACAAACGGTGGCGGGTACGCTTAATTTAGTTTCGCGTCAAGTACCTGATGATGCCAGCGGTATGCTTGATATTTCAGCAGGCTCCGATGGCTATAAAAAAGCGCACGCGTATTATGGTAACCGTCAAGGGCAGTTTGGCTTTTTAGTTGAAGGCGTTCACCTAGAAAGTGACGGTTTTAAAGAGCTTGATGGTGGGCAAAACACAGGCTTTGAAAAAGACGATTTATTAGTTAAATTAGATTACACACTTAATAGCGAGCAGTTTAAGCAACGCTTTGAGTTAAAGCTGGCCTATTCAGATGAGCTTTCTAACGAAACCTACCTTGGGTTAACCGAAGAAGATTACCAGCAAACACCGTATCGCCGTTATGCCGCCAGCGGCCCTGCAAATATGGATACTAAGCATACGCAAGTGATGTTTACCCACCAACTTAGCAGCGACAATTTTGCCCTTACAACCCGCGCCTACCGCAACGATTTTGAACGTGCGTGGCTTAAACTCAACGCGGTTACTAACAGCAGTGGTAGTTTGTCGGATATTTTGGCAGACCCAACACGCTTTGAGCGTGAATATAGCGTTATTAGTGGCCAAGCCGATTCGGTTCAAAGTGGTGAAAGCAATGTGTTTTTAACCATGGGAACTAACGACAGAGCCTTTTTCTCGCAGGGCATACAGTTTGATGGTGATTGGCAAGTCGCTGCGTTTGGGCTAGAGCACTCACTCTCATTCGGGGTGCGTTTTCATCAAGATGAAATAGAGCGCGATCATTTTGAAGACACATACGCCATGGTTAACGCGGTTAACACCCGTACAGACACCGCGAGTGTATTTACCACACAAAATACCGAATCTACCGATGCGTGGTCGTTATATATTGAAGACAAAGTAACCTTCGATAAGCTAACTCTTGGTTTAGGCGTGCGCGGCGAGTTAATGGATATGTCGTATCAAAATGACGCCCTTGGACAAGCAAACGATTGGCAAGATAAATCGAGCCGTATTTGGTTACCTGGTTTAAGTGGCTTTTACCAATTATCGGCCAATGCAGGGTTACTTTTTGGTGTACACCAAGGGTTTGTGCCCTCAAGCCCATCTAGCCCTGTACGTGAAGGAGATGAAGAGTTTGAAAAAAGCGTAAACTATGAATTTGGTGGCCGTTACAACAACGGTAACAGCCAAGTGGAAGTAGTGAGCTTTTTTAATGATTATTCAAACTTAGTAGAAAGCTGTGGCCAGTCAAATTGTGGAATCGAAAACGAAATTGACCGCGAATTTAGTGGTGGGGAAGTGGATGTATGGGGCGTTGAGTCTCAATTTGCACACACTTATGTATTAAATAAGCACATTGATGTGCCGGTACGCTTAACTTATACCTACACGCAAAGTGAGTTTAAAGAAGAGCTATTTAGCGAATTTACGCAGTGGGGGCATATTCGCCCGGGCGATCATTTACCGTACTTGCCTAACCATCAAGCTGCGCTGAGCTTAGGCCTTGCACATAACGATTGGTCGGTTGATGTATTAATAAAATACACCTCAGAAATGCCAGAGGCCGCTGGCGTAGCTTATACCGCTGGCGAGCTTGGTAACACCACAGGGAATGATTTTTCATTACCGTTGGCAGGTGCCGAGGTACCTGCTACAACCGTTGTAGATATTGCTGCGCGCTACGAGCTTGATCAATATGGGCATATTTACGCTAAGGTAGATAACCTGTTTGACCAAGATAACATTGTTAGTCGTCGCCCATATGGCGCGCGCCCGGGTAAACCGCGTAGCGTAGCCGTGGGTTACAAATATCAATTTTAAGAGGTAAGTTATGCTCGAGACTATATGGCAAACGCTTCTTCAAACGCCAAATTATTTGTTTGATGCCAATAAACGTATTTTTATTGGCTATAGCATTGCGGCGATAGTGATTGCTATGTTGCTGTATTTCTCGGGCCGTGCGCAGCAAAAAAAGCGCACGTGGCGTGGGCTGGGGCGCTATTTATTTAGTAAGCGTATTTGGCTGAGTAAAAGTGCCAAGCTCGACTACCAATTATTAATTATAAACCGTTTACTTAAAGCCGCGCTGTGGGTGCCTATAGTGTTAACTATGGTGCCTGTTGCTATTGGCGTAAGTGATGCCCTGCAATGGCTTTTTGGTGAGCGCGCAGTATGGCAGCTGCCAAGTACTGTGGTGTTAGTTATTTTTACCGTTTTATTGTTTATATTTGATGATTTAACACGGTTTTTATTACATTTAGCACTGCATAAAGTGCCGTTTTTGTGGCATTTTCATAAGGTACATCATAGCGCGTTAGTGCTCACCCCAATGACCATTTATCGCAGCCACCCGTTTGAAAGCTATTTATATGCCTGTCGAATGGCGTTAGCCCAAGGTTTTGTAGTGGGCGTTTGTGTGTATTGCTTTGGCCGAAATTTATCAATGTTAGATATTTTGGGGGCTAATGTATTTGTATTTGCCTTTAACGCTTTAGGCGCTAATTTACGCCACTCACATGTGTGGTGGAGCTTTGGTAAAAAAATAGAAAATTGGTTAATTAGCCCAGCTCAGCACCAAATTCATCACAGCGATAACCCAAAACATTTTGACCGTAACTTAGGCTCAGCGTTAGCCATTTGGGATAGAGCCTGTGGCACACTGATAAAAGCGCATCAAGTAGGTAAAATTACTGTAGGCGTTGGCAATAACGACCGCGGGCACAACAGTGTAATGGATGCGTATTGGCGGCCAATTTACGAGAACCTACAAACGCCTTGGCAACGTGTGGCTAAAGCCGCTAATAAGGTGAATGTTTTTAATAAAAAAAAGCCCATTATTGAGGTTAATATTAACGACAAAACAGTTAAATAGCGCTCGGTTACAAAAAATAAAAGGTTAAATTGTAAATTTTGTGTTTCAATAATCGTATCAAACTCGGTACATACACGCGTACCTTCTTTAATTTACGATGACGATTTAACATGCATTACAAATCAGTTTTATTAGCAAGTTGTGCTTTATTGCTAAGCGCCTGTGGTGGCTCAGGCGGCGATGACACGGCCACCGTCAATTCAAATAAAATTCCTACCTTATCGATTGCCGACATACCCAGAGAATTAACTAAAGGCCAAACCATTGAGCTAATTGCAACAGCAAGCGATGAAGACGGCACAATAAGCAGTGTGGTTTGGCAACAAACTGCGGGCACCACGTTATTGAATGAACCATTAGATGCGTTAAGTACCCGCCTTACTATACCCGCTGCGCAAAGTTATGAGCCTATAACGTATTCATTTAGCGTAACAGCCACCGATAATGAAGGGGCAACAAACACTCAAACCGTTACATTTGTAGCCAAAAACAGCATGGACATACACAGCGCCGCTAGGTTATTACACCAAGCTAGCATGGGGCCAACGCTTGCTGAAATAAACAGTGCTCAAGGTTTAAGTGAGCAACAATGGCTCGATAACCAAATAGCACTGCCAGTTAGCTACCATCGAAACTACTTGGTAAAACTTGAAGATGACGAAGACTTTAAATATATAAGCCGCATAGATGCATGGTGGAAAGCGGTGCTACAAAGTGACGATCAACTACGCCAACGCGTTGCATTTGCACTGAGTGAAATATTGGTCGTATCGGATGAAAATAGCGATTTGCGAGCACAACCAGAGGGCATGATCACTTACTACGATTTATTGCTCAAACATGCGTTTGGCAATTTTAGAGAGTTACTCGAAGAGGTAACGCTTTCGCCAATTATGGGCACGTACCTAAGCCATTTAGGGAACGAAAAAGCTGATGAAGCACTTAATATTCGCCCAGATGAAAATTACGCCCGTGAGGTTATGCAATTATTTACCATTGGCCTAGATGAGTTAAACCTTGATGGCACCGCTAAACTAGATGCAGACGGTAATAGCATAGCAACTTACGGACAGGCTCAAATACAGGGGTTTGCGCGTGTATTTACAGGCTGGACATTTGCCGGCAGCGAAACCTTTAAACGCAAAAGCCGTGATTATATAAACCCTATGCAAGCTTACAGCGAATACCATTCGAGCAAAGAAAAAGTACTATTAAATAATGAGGTTATACCGCCAGGTTACGGCCCAGAGGAGTCGCTAAAAATAGCCCTCGATAATTTATTTAATCACGACAACGTAGCGCCGTTTATTTCTAAGCAGCTTATTCAGCGGTTAATTACCTCAAACCCTACAGCGCAATATGTAGAGCGCGTTGCACGTGTATTTAACGATAATGGAAGCGGTGTACGAGGCGATTTAGCTGCAGTTGTTAAAGCTATTTATTTAGATGACGAAGCACGCTATTTTGGCAGTGTACTTAGCTATCAAGGTAAAATTAAAGAACCACTTTTAAAAACTGTGCAGTTTTGGCGAAACCTTAATGCGAAGTCTCAGCAAGGTTATTATAAAACGTGGAACTTAGTCGATAGCTATGGGCAAGGCCCCATGCAGTCGGGCTCTGTATTTAACTTTTTTAGACCCGATTACCAAAGTGCGGCGTTACGCACGCAAGGTTTGGTAGCGCCTGAATTACAAATAGCTAACGATGCGACTTTAATAGGCACAATGAATGCCTTATTTGCAAGTTTGGTTTGGAGTACAGCCGAAGCGCATACCGAGTTAAACCCTGCAGGAATTTATGTTTATGTACAAAGCGATGTGGATTACTTGGCGCAAAATGGCATTAGCGCACTGATAGAGCAATATAATACCCTGTATTTTGCCGGCAATATGAGCGCTGACACTACACAAGCTTTACTTGATTTAGATGCCTATTTTGATGAGGACCAGTACCGCGTGAGGGTTTCGTACTTGTTATACATGATTGCTATTTCACCTGAATTTAACGTGCAGTATTAGGAGCGCATAATGAGCCTAAATAGAAGAGACTTTTTGTCATTATGTTTAAAAGGCGGGGTATCGGCAGCCGCTTTAACCAGTTTGCAGCTACAAGCGCTAACGGGGGCAACTAATGCAATAGAACTCGGTGATTATAAAGCCCTAGTGTGTGTATTTTTATACGGCGGAAACGACTCACTTAATATGTTGCTACCCCTTGAGGGAGAGCAGCGTAGTTTATACGAGCAAAGCCGGCAAAACCTCGCAGTAGACAATCCGCTAGCGTTAAGTGTTTCTCAGCAGTTTGCAGGTGGCGTGGGAATTCATCCCTCACTTGCGCCTTTACAGAGCGTGTTTGAGTCGGATGATTTAGCCTTTGTTGGTGGCGTAGGCACTTTACTTACTCCCACCACATTAACAGATTACAAAAATAACGCGGTGCCTTTACCTAAGCATTTATTTTCGCATAACGATCAGCAAGCGTCATGGATGTACGGCCGAGAAAAAGCCTCTTTAAACAGTGGGTGGGGCGCACGTATGCTAGAGCGATTAGCTGTAGAGGATCAGTTTGCGGCAAATATCTCTCTCGATGGCACTAATTTATGGCAAACAGGCACAAATACCAGTGCCTTTGCGCTTAACAAAAGTGGCATAAGCACAATTAACGCCTTTGGTGGTTATCAGCCCCGCACTGAGCACGTTACAAACATAATGAACCGCTTGCTAGGCAATGCAAGCCATGTACTAGGGCGTGAATATGCGAATGGCTTAAATAGCGCAATTACCAACACGCAAACGATGAACAGTGCGCTTGAACAAGCCCCAGCGCTTACTACCACCTTTAGCGATACTAGCTTGAGTGAGCAATTAGCCGCGGTGGCCAAAGCTATTAGTGTGCAGTCGTCGTTAAGTACACAGCGCCAAGTATTTTTTGTCTCTATGGGCGGATTTGACACCCACGATGATCAGCTTACTGCGCACCCTGCATTATTAAATACGCTAGCTCAAGGGCTCAGCGAGTTTAACAGTGCCATGAAAGAGCTAAACATGAATGATAAAGTCACCACGTTTACTATGTCGGACTTTGGCCGCACGCTCACCTCAAACGGCGATGGCACCGACCATGGCTGGGCGGGTAATCAAATAGTAATGGGCGGCGCGGTAAAAGGCCGTTCTATTTATGGCCAGTTACTTACTCAGCAATTAGAGGGCGAATACGATACCGGTGGCGGGCGGTTAATTCCGCAAGTGGCTAACGAGCAATACTTTGCAACATTAGCGCAGTGGTTTGGCGTGCCTGTTTCGGAGCTGGTTGATATTTTTCCTAATTTAAGTAACTTTAACAGCGCGACCTTAGACTTTTTTGTGTAATGATACTGACACGCCAGCCTAGGTACGTTAGTTTAAGGTTAAAGCGCCGCTGCTTGATAATAAAAATGCGTTATTTAGTTGTTTTAATTAGCTTATTTTAAGGTTTTTGAACAAAGCTTATTATTTAAAGCACTTAAGTATCACTATACAGTGGCGTTGGCTGTTAATTGTAATCTAAACCCAGTGCTTGGCAGTATAATGTACTGGTTTCAACTACTTAAAATTAAAGATCACACATGATAAAGGAATCATAATAATGAAAATTTTAGTGAGCTTAGTAAGTTTAATCGCTTTTTTACTCGTTTTACTGCCAGGGCCTTTATATAAGTATGGGGTTGTTGAACTAAGTACTGCGTTTGCAGGGTTTAGATTTGGTGTGTATGTGGGTGGCGCTGCATTAGTGCTGCTTGTTATACAGGTTATTTTTATGCGTAAAACGCTTAGCATGGGCAGCACTTTAATGGCATTGGTGTTTGCAGCCATCGCGATTGCAATGCCACTGAGCATGATGAGCAAGGCTAAAAGCGTACCCGCGATCCATGATATTTCGACCGATTTAATTAACCCGCCAAAATTTGTGGCAATTGTACCGCTGCGAGCGGATGCTAAAAACCCAGCTGAATACGCAGGAGAAGAAACAGCCACGCAGCAACGCAAAGCTTACCCTGAGCTAAAAACACTAAATTATGCACAATCAAAAACAGACTTATTGGCTGCTACCGAGCAAGCAGTTAAAAATTTAGGGTTTGAGCTTGTTAATGTTAATGTTAATGCGGCTACGGGCATTGTAGAAGCAACGGATACCACCACATGGTTTGGTTTTAAAGACGATGTAGTTGTGCGTATCAATGATGAAGGCAGCCAGCGCTTTGTCGATATACGCAGTAAGTCACGGGTGGGGCGAAGCGATTTAGGAAAAAATGCTGAACGTATACATTCACTCATTGATGAGATAAATACGTTACTGGATAAGTAACCAACATTTAAGTTAAAAAAGCTCAACCTTGTTGGGCTTTTTTGGTCAGGGTGCATTCACAGCGCCGGCGTTAGTGTGAACCACATCAAAGTGCATACCAGTATTATTTTTAGAGACAGCCCTTATGGGATTGGTTTTAAAATAAAGCACTTAAATAAGCAAAAAGGTAGACGACTTAAATTTTTACAGACTATGGAGTTGTTATGAAAACAGTAGGATATGCAGCAAAAAGCGAAGGTGCGCAACTAGGTGAATATACTTTTGAGCGCCGCGATTTACGCGATAACGATGTAGAAATTGAAATTTTATATTGTGGCGTATGCCACTCTGATTTACATGCAGTGCGCAATGACTGGGGAGGCAGCCGTTACCCGTTAGTCCCTGGGCACGAAATTGTAGGTAAAGTAAAAGCCATTGGTAGCGCTGTTAAAAACTATGCAAAAGGTGACACGGTAGCGGTAGGCTGCATGGTTGATTCATGCCAAAGCTGCAAACAGTGTGATAACGGCGAAGAGCAATTTTGCCAAGAAGGCATGGTAGGCACATACGCAGGTAAAGACAGAGAAACCGGCGAGATGACCCAAGGTGGCTATTCTAAACATATTGTTGTTCGTGAAGAATTTGTACTATCAGTCCCTGAAAACCTAGAGCTTTCGCGCGTTGCCCCTTTATTATGTGCAGGTATCACTACTTACTCTCCATTACATAAGTGGGGCGTTACAAAAGGCAGCCGTGTTGCCGTTGTAGGGCTTGGTGGCTTAGGTCACATGGCTGTTAAAAATGCCGTAGCCATGGGCGCGAGTGTAACAGTGGTTGGGCGAAGTGAGTCTAAAAAAGATGACGCAGTAAAACTTGGCGCGCAGCATTATTTAGTGTCGACTGACGAAGATGCAATGAAAGCGTCGCAGTCGGCTTTTGATATTATTATTGACACCGTACCTGTTAAGCACGATTTGTCTATTTACACACCCTTATTAGACATAGATGGGACGCTAGTTATTGTTGGGCAGGTTGGCCCCGTAGAGGAGTTAAACACTGTGCCTCTTTTAATGGGTCGTCGGCGCATCGCAGGATCACTAATTGGTGGGATAGAAGAAACCCAGCAGATGCTAGATTTCTGCGGCAAAAATAACGTATTGCCAGAGTGCGAAATGATTAATATTGACCAAATAAACACCGCGTATGAGCGAATGGAAAAATCAGACGTACGCTATCGTTTTGTTATTGATATGGCGTCGTTAGAGGCCCAGTAAGGTGGGTGATTAAATACCCTTGTTAAAGTAAAAGAGCGGCTAATTGTATTAGCCGCTCTTTTTATATGCTTAACACGTTTGTGCTGCGGGTTGTTGTTTATTAAGTTGCAAGTAGCTTAAAAACCACATTACTAAGCCGCCTAAAAACAACGCTGCTGCGACATAGCCTGTTTGGTTAGGCGCTGCACCTTGTGCAATAACAGCCCCGCCAACCCAAGGGCCGATAGCATTTGCGGTGTTAAATGCGCATTGTACTAATGCACCAATCATTGCATGGCCCTCTGGGGCTACATCCATTAATAAAGATTGAATAAGCGTTGCCAAACCCACACTGCAACCAATAAAAAATATAACCGCATAAAGCATCCAAATATTGTAACTTGCGCTAACGTAGGCAATTGCAAATACAATGGTGCACACCAGTGCAAGGCCTGTGGTTTTAATGGCAGATTTATCGGCCGCTTTGCCTAATATGTAATTACCTAACGTACAACCAATACCAAACATCACCATAGCGATAGAAATAGTGTAAGGGGCTGTTTTAGTTACATCTAAAATTGTATCGGCAATGTATGTATAAATACAAAACACGCCGCCAAAGCCAATAATAACAATACCTAAAATAGACCACACCAGTTTATTTTTAAGTACGCCAAACTCATTAAGTAAGTTAGATGGCTTAGCGTTATCGATATTTGGCACTACTTTGTATACAAATATAAACGCAATAAACGCTAAAACCGCAGCGCCACCTAAGCAATAACGCCAGCTTAGGTTTTGCCCCACCAAGGTAACAATAGGCACGCCAACGATGGTCGCAATGGTTAAGCCCATAAATACTTTTGACATAAAGCTCGCGCGTTTACCCGAAGGGGCAATATCGGAGGCAAGCAAAATAGCGGCACCAAAGTAAGCGCCGTGAGGTAAGCCACTTAAAAAGCGAAAAATAACGAGCTGCTCTAATGAGGTTGCTAATGCACTCAAACCATTAGAAATACACATTAGGCTTAAAAAAATCAGCAAAGCTTTGCGTTTTCGCATATTAGCCGTTGTAAGCATTAATACCGGCGCGCCTACCACAACACCAATAGCATAGGCGCTAATTGCATAGCCACTTTGCGAAGGGGTTGAGCCAAACGTTTCACTGATCAGCGGCAGCATAGGCATCATTGAAAATTCTGATAATCCTAAAATAAACGTACCTAGTGCTAACACTAATAAAATAGCAGCTTTATTTAACTGATTAGATGCCGACGCAACATCTGCACTCATAGAAGATCCTTTAACGTTGATTTTAAAAATAGTGAATAGCCACACATTAATTGCGTGGAGAGTAAACATATATTAGGTGTGGAGTGTGTCAGTGAGATGGCTATTTTAAGTTAAAAAGTGTACTGCGTCATGTATAAAAAATAGTATTTTTGGCTTGTTTTACTTTTGTTAACAGGCAAAAAGTGCTACTTATTAAATTAATTTATAAAAAGTTTTTACAAAGCAGCTCACTAGCAAGTGTTTAATTGCTAGCAGAAAAACTAAAAAACACCTATATTTACAAAGTTGTTACATTTATTGCTAGCTTACATATTATTTTTATATTTGTTTGTTATTGTCATCCTATTATTATTCCCTAAAGGTTTAACACATGTTTGGTCTACGAAAAGATAACGCCAAAGTTGAAGAATTGGAACGTCAACTCAATGAAAGTAAATCAGTACTATCCGCTATTTATAACCATGTAGCGTATATTGAATTTACACCCGAGGGAAAAATTTTAGACGCTAATGAGCTTTTTTTAGATACCGTAGGCTACAAAAGAGAAGAGGTAATAGGCAAGCACCACCGGATGTTTTGCGATTCAGACTACGCTAAGTCGAGTGAGTACAGCCAATTTTGGCAAGCGCTGCAAGGGGCAAACTCAACAAGCGGTACCTTTATGCGATTTAACGCTAATGGCGAAAAGCTATGGCTAGAGGCTACTTATTTTCCTGTTGAAGTAAACGGGGTGGTTACTAAGGTTATTAAAATAGCGTCGGATATTACAAAAAATTATGTACAGCGAAAATCTCAAGAAGCGCTCACCGAAGCGCTTGATAAGGCGCTGGCTACAATAGAATTTCACCCCGATGGCACCATAATTAAAGCAAATCAAAACTTTTTATCTACGGTGGGTTATTCACTTGCAGAAATAGTTGGCAAGCATCACAAAATGTTTTGTACTGACTCTTTTTATCAAAATAACCCTCGGTTTTGGGAAGAGCTAAGCGATGGACAGTTTAAGTCGGGTAAGTTTAAACGCATAACTTCTGATGGCTCGCAAATATGGCTGGAGGCAACTTATAACCCCATTTTAGATAATAAAGGCAAAGTGATAAAAATAGTGAAGTTTGCCTCTAATATTACCGATCGCATAAAAGACAACGAAGCCGTTAGTGAGGCTGCACAAATTGCGTATGAATCGGCGGTGTCGAGTGCGCAAACGGCAAAAACGGGCTCAGATATATTACATGATGCAATTGCAAACTCAGATGCAATTGTAAGCCAAGTACTTAAATCGGTTGATTTAATTAAAAACCTGAATGAGCAGTCGGCAGTTATCGGCTCTATTGTGTCGACCATAAGCAGTATTGCCGATCAAACTAATTTATTGGCGTTAAATGCAGCCATTGAAGCTGCCCGAGCGGGCGAGTACGGGCGAGGCTTTGCCGTGGTAGCTGATGAAGTTAGGCAGCTTGCAGCAAGCACCAGCAGTTCAACCAACGAAATAGCTACCGTAGTTAAAAACAACCAAGAGCTGACTAACGATATTTCAAAGCAAATCACCTCCGTCTCTGACTCCTCAGAGCAAGGCCGAGAGCTTATAGCGAAAGTCTCAGAAGTAATTCAAGAAATAGAACGCGGCGCAGATGCTGTTTCTGCAACAGTGTCTAAGCTTAACGTGAGTTAAGTGGCAGTAAGTTCTCAAAGTGCGACATTTTGTCGCGCTCTAAACTTGTAACTACATTATATAATTTATGCCATATATAACAGTGGGATAAATTATAAATGGCTCATATTCAACATATCCAACATTCTTATTTATTCTCTCCTTTAGCACTTTTATTAACTGGCCTTTTATCTCCTGCAGTATTTGCAGATGATAACACTTTAGAAATTATTGAAGTGCACGGGCAGGTACACAACAAGCACTTATCGCTTGGTTCGTCAGAGGCAATGCTTAGCAATTTAGGTGTTGATTTTTCGGCTGCGGGCGGGGTGTCTAACTTACCTATTTTAAATGGTTTAATGGGCGATAGAGTAAAAGTACTGGTTGATGGCGCAGAGGTTACTGCAGCGTGCGCTAATCAGATGAACCCGCCTCTTTCTTACGTATCAGCTAATCAAGTAATGGCTTACAAAGTAGTTGCTGGTGTCTCGCCAGTGAGTGCTGGTGGCGATAACATTGCAGGTGTAATAAGCGTTAACTCAATTTCACCACAATATAGCGAAAATAGTGAGCTAGCATGGCATTCAGGCTATGTCTCGGCTAAGTACAGCAGTGTTGATAACGGCCAAAAACTAGGTGTGGGAGCACCTTTAGCAAGCGATACTGTGAGCCTTAATTACCAAGGGTCGTTTAGTGATGCCAACAGCTACAAAGATGGAAAGGGTAATGTGGTACTTGATACATTATATCGGGCTCAAAACCACAGCCTAACTGGCGCGATACGTGACGATAAACAGCAAGTTGTGATAAAGCTTACGCATCAAAAAATACCGTATCAGGGTTTTGCTAACCAGTACATGGATATGACTGATAATAACAGTTATGGCGCTATTGCCCAATATAAGCGCAGTTTTGAAAACAGCGAGCTACAAGGGCAAGTTAATTGGCACAGCGTTAAACACGAAATGGGTTTTTTTAGTAAAGAAAAAACCGGCATGATGCCCATGAAAACAGATGCAAAAGACATAAGCACACAGCTTAAATGGCGCCTTACACTTGATCAAAATAGCTCATTACTACTTGGACAAGAATATTATAATTACCGCATTGATGATTGGTGGCCGGCGATTGAAGGCTCAACCATGATGGGGCCAAATGATTATATAAATATTAATAACGGTAAGCGTGAGCGTATTGCCTTATTGGCAGAATATGAAAGCCAAATCAATAACAAGCTCTGGTTAAATACGGGTATAAGGGTTGAGCGTGTTAATACACAGGTTGATGAAGTACAAGCCTATAACGATGGCATGAGTATGATGAATATGGGCAGTTTGAGCGCAATGACAACTGCCAATAATGCGCTAGCTGCCAATAACTTCAACAATGCAGATAGAGATAAAACCGACACCTTAGTTGATGTAAATGTATTAGCTAATTATCAAATTACACTTTATGACGAGCTGCAATTAGGCCTTGCCCGTAAAAACCGAGCCCCTAATTTATATGAGCGCTACAGCTGGGGTGTAAGTAATATGGCAAGCACTATGATTGGCTGGTACGGCGACGCTAATGGTTATATTGGTAACCCAAACCTCAAAGCCGAAACCGCCCATATCATCAGTGCAACGTATTCAAAAACAGCAAAAAATGATGCGTGGCGAGTAAGTGCTAATGTGTGGTACACCGATGTAAACGACTACATTGATGCAGATATTGTACGTAGTTTTAATAGTTATGGGTTAGCAAACACATCACGTAATATTTTGCAGTTTAGTAATGTTGACGCCACATTATATGGCGCAAAGCTTGATATAGGTAAGTCACTTTATCAATCAACACAGTTTGGCGAATGGCAATTAAAAGCAAACATAACGAGCACTCGTGGTAAGCGCCGCGACACTAACCAACCGCTTTATCAAATTAAGCCGTTACATACAGCGCTCTCATTAAGCCAGCAAATAGGGATATTTGAAAATGCACTGTTGTGGCAATGGGTGGATACAAAATCACGCGTTGATGTTAACCGCTTAGAAAACCAAACCGTTAGTTATAGCTTAGTTAATATAAGCTCTAAAGCTTCTTTTGATGCGCTTACGCTGGGTATTGAGGTGGTAAACTTATTTGATACGTTTTATCAATTACCCCTAGGCGGGGTAAGTATTGCAGCGCTTAAGCAAGGTAGCAGCACGGGGTTTACTCAATTAGCTGGGCAAGGGCGCTCATTTAATATAAGTGCCAGTTACGCATTTTAAACCCATATAAAGCGTTGAGAATAGGTTGCTTGGCGCTTTAGTTTAATCTGATGTTGGCGTAACTTGCTCGGCGTTGGTTGTTTGCTGCGCCTCTAAAGCTAGTTTTTCACGCTCTGCTTTTGATACATACGCCGGTTTATTACTTTTATGCAATTTAGCATTAGCACGTTTATCTTTTTTCTGAAATTTGGTGACAATTTTTTTGCGGCGGTTCATTAGTACTAATACTCTGGTTAATTAAGGTCGCGCATTATACAACCAATGCAATGTAAGCCGCTATCTAAATTTAAAGCGCGATTGTTGTAACCCTGCCGCAAAGCGCTATTTAATACTATTGCTTGGCGGTATAATTTAGCTTTAATACCAATTTAATTATTTAAGCGATTTATTATTGCGCATTGGTAGTAATGATTCATACAAAAGGATACGTTTTGAAAAAGTTAGCTTTGCTTTGTAGTGCTTTATTTGCTTTTAGCGCACATGCACAATTACATACAAATATTGATAGTGTTGCCGATTACGCTGTTAATACTTATCAACAATCACAAATTCACACGTTAACTAATTTAGTGGCTTTTCCTACGGTAAATAAAGAGTCGATACCCGCGCCACAAAATCCTGACTTTATTAATTTTAAATCAGTATTAAAAATGAAAGCTGCAGAGCTTGGGTTTGATTACCAAGACTTAGGCTACACCGTGCTTATAGGCATGGGAGATCAAAGCGAAAAGGTTACCGTTGTAACCCACGGAGACGTACAACCTGCCAATGCCAGTAAGTGGAAACAAAGCCCATTTATAATTGATACCTCAGAGCCTGGCAAATTAGTCGGGCGCGGCACAGAAGACGACAAAGGCGCAATAGCCACCGCACTATACGCCATGAAAGCGATTAAAGATAAAGGCATAGAGCTTAATAACCGCATAGAGCTGATGATTTACCTAGCTGAGGAATCTGACTGGGGCCCGCTTACTGAATTTATGAAAACCTACGAGCAGCCAAAATACGCCGTAACCATTGATGCATCATACCCAGTTGTAGTTGCCGAAAAAGGCTGGAGCTTAATTGCTCCTACCTTTAATGCTACCTCAAAACAAACCGGTATGTATGTGAGTGATTTAGCGGGTGGCGCGTTTAAAAGCCAAATACCAGAAGATGCAAGCTTAGTGCTGCATAACGCAAGCGCTGTAGTTATTAACTCATTAAAAGCTAAAGCTAAAACACTTAGTGAAGTTGAGTTTAACTTTGAAGAGCTAGCTGAAGGCTTAAAAATAACTGTAAAAGGGGTGTCTGCGCACTCTTCAGAGCCAGAGTCGGGCGTTAATGCTATTGCACACCTGAGCGAGCTATTTAAAAACGTAGCACTTGAAAATAATAGCGATGGGCAGCTTATAAAATTTGTAAATCAATTAATTGGCTTAGATATTCATGGTAAGCAATTTGGTAATATTGCCTACAAGCATGAATTCATGGGCCCAATGAGCGTAGCCCCAACCGTAATTGAACGCGATGGTAACGCACTAACGTTAGCCATTAACGCGCGCCGCCCAGTTGGTAAAGATGAAAACCTACTTAAAGCACAAATAAACAGCGCGATTAAGGAATGGGAAACTGCAAATAACGTAATGCTTACTAAAGTCGAGACCATTATTGGTACACCCATGCTGTTAGATAGCGCGCCGCACGCACAAAAGCTGCTTGATATTTTTAAACATTTTACAGGTGACGAAAAAGCTGACTTTGTATCAATAGGGGGCGGCACTAACGCAAAGCTATTTGATAATGCAGTATCGTTTGGCCCTTCAATGCCAGGCAAACGTTATACAGGCCACTCAGAGCATGAATTTATTACGCTTGAGCAATTAGCGCTTAATTTACGTATGTATACCGCAATGATGATAGAGCTAGGTAATATGTAAGCTATAGCTGTTTTAATATAAAAGCCGCCTTGCTTAACTGAAGTGACTCCAGCAAGGCGGCTTTTTTGTATTTACTAAAACTGAGCTACAAAACTGAGATTGTATATATTGTAGTCATCGTTATCGGTGTAATTAGCTGTAAAATAGTAGTTATCGTTAATAAAGTATTTACCTTCAACAACTAAATCTGAGTCGTATAAGCCAACGCCAACTGCAACATGCTTATTAAAGTAATAATTTGCCAACACATTAAAAATTGAATCATCGCCAGCATCGAGATAGTCAGCATTTATAGTAAAGTAGCGTTCATCGTAAAGGTGAGCAAAGTAACGTGATGATAAGTCCCACGACTCTATTTCATCATCAGTCTCAACAGTAAAACCAATGTAGTCGGTGTCATTAATTTGGTGATTATATTGCGCTTTAAACAAATAAACTGTGTCACCATATTCGTAATCTACCATACGTGCAGATACTTTTAACGAATCAGCAAATAAGTAACCTATGCCAAGTGAATAGGTATCAGTATCGCCAATATTAGGCAGCTCTATGGTTGCAAAAGCATTACCGTAAAAGCCTTCTCCAAAAAAACCTTTTCTACTAAAACCATCTGAATTAAAGTAATTTAAGCCTATATTACTATCTGTATCTAGGTAGCCATAATCATCCCACACTCCCGAGCTTTGTTGCTCTTCAAAGTAATAATGCGTAGATAATCCGTACACATTATCGCTGTAATAGCGTGAATCAATTTTTGCGTAGTTAATTGTATTAAACCATTGCTTTGATGCTGATTGTTCGGCGTTTACTGATGCTGTACAGCTAAGTGCAAGCAAAGAGAGTGGCATTAAGTAGCGCATAAGTATCCTTTCTTAAAATTAAATAGGTGTATCTAGAAAAGGTATTATATTAAATACTCTTTAAAATACATTTAAATAATTGTAAGTAACTGTATGTTTGTATAAGTATTTGTAGATATGCGCTTGAAGGGGCTGCTATAAATTGATGACTAATGTCATATTAACTGATGACAAATGGCACCTTTCAGGCTTTAAAATTAAGGCAATAATAACCTTACATTTTAAGAGGAGAGCAAACATGAATACACCAGCATTTTTTGATAATTTAAAACGTTACTTTGTGGCTTTGGTATTTTTGACCGCGATAAACTTAATTACATCGCCAAATAATTTATGGGTAGTTTGGCCTGCTTTAGGGATGGGTATAGCACTGCTAAATGAGTTATTAAACTCAAATAACTCAAAAAGGGTTAGGGATGAGTGTTAAGCCAAGTAACAGGTTACTTGGCTTAACGCGTAAAACCGTAAGGTTTAAAAATTACGTTTTATGCGGTTGAGTCGAGCGTTGCGTTTAGGGAGATTTCGGTATTAAGTAGCTTTGAAATAGGGCAGCTTTTTTTAGTTTGCTCACACAATGCCTGAAATTGCTCGTTAGCAATATCTTTAATACGTGCGTTTACTTCAAGCGCTATATGGGTGACTGCAAAGCCGTCATCAACCTCATCAAGGCTTACGGTGGCTTTAGTATCAATTTTATCGGCTTTAAAACCGGCATCGCCAAGTGCAAGCGAAAGCGCCATACTAAAGCAGGCACTGTGCGCAGCTCCCACTAATTCTTCTGGGTTAGAACCAGGCTCGTCTTCAAAGCGAGTATTAAAACCAAATGGTTGTTTATCAAGTGCGCCGCTTTGTGTAGAAATACTGCCTTTACCTGTTTTAATATCGCCTGACCAGGTTGAGTTTGCCGTTTTTTTAATCGTCATCATCTTCTCCTTGCGTTGCATGTAAGCTTTTCAGGCTAAGTAAGTGCTATTTACATAAAACACCTAAATACAGCCTTAAAAGCCGAGTTATCCATACCATTGCAAAATAGACGCCAGCTCACGCATAGCATAAAGGATTAATACCTTTTACTTTTTATTACGTTTACAACGCTCTGAGCAGTAAATAACGTTATCCCAATCGCGCTGCCACTTTTTACGCCACGCAAAAGGCTTATTGCAAACAGGGCACATTTTTTGTGGTAAGTGACTTTTTTTATGTGCCATATTAATTACTTTTTGCGGTTTTTTTTTGTGTATGAGTAAGCCCTACATGCTTTTTCAATATGTTAGGAATTGCACGTTTAACATCGGCGCGCTCGCGGTATTGCCATAAACGTTCGCGCGCTTGTTTGGAGGCTTGAGTTAAATCAAGCATTGGCTCGGGGTAGTCTTCACCAAGTTTAAAGTCGTTAAACAGCGCTTCCATTGGTGTTTGTTGCCAAGGCTCGTGTAAATATTCTATCGGCAGCTTTTCAAGTTCGGGGCACCATTTTTTAATAAAGGCGCCGGTTGGGTCTTGATCTTCAGACTGTTTAATCGGGTTGTAATGCCTAATGGTGTTAATGCCCGTAACTGAGGCCTGCATTTGTATTTGTGGGTAATGAATGCCAGGTTCAAAGTCTAAAAAGTAATTTGCCAAAGGTAAGCTTGCCTGCTGCCAGCTTATATTTAAATGATGCGTAACGAAGCTAACCAACATAGCGCGCATTCTAAAATTAATATAGCCCGTGGTTTTTAAACAGCGCATACAGGCATCAATAATGGGTATACCCGTTTGGCCTTGTGCCCAGCGCTCAATATCGTGTTGTACGTTGTCATCGTTTCTATATGGGAACTGATGATACCCCGCATTGAGCGCTTTAAATTCCATCGTACTCTCACTTTCAAATTTTTGCATAAAATGGCAGTGCCAATGCAAACGCGATACAAATGCAGCAAGCGGGCGCTTCCAGCCTTTTTTGCTTGGGTGTTTTGCATGGTATGCATCAATAGCGGTTTGATAAACCTGTTTAAGGCTAATATTACCCCACGCTAAATAAGGCGAAAGCCTAGAGCAATGAATACGGCTTAAGCTGGGGCTAGATATGCCTTTTTGATATCCCTTACCGCGCTCAGCAAAAAAGCTTTGCAATATTGTGTGCGCAGTTAAAGGCCCACCTACTTGAAAGTTGTCATCATTTTGCGTGTAGCTGTCGGGTAATTTAGGTGTTTGGTAGTTATTAAGTGTAATGGTTTTTATGTTTTTCCAATTAGGAATAGCAATAGGAGCCTGCATTGTTTGTTGCCAGCGTGCGTTCCAATCTTTACGGTTTTTTTTGCCACGAATAACGCCGCCCGTTTGTGACTCAAGCCAGTTAACTTTGTTAGCTTTACACCATGTAGCCACGGCTTTATCGCGCTCAAAGGTATTGTTTAAGCCAATTTCTTGATGGCTAAATATGTTTGCTATTTGGTATGTTTGATTAAGCGTGTTTAACAGTGTCAGCATGTCTTGGTTAAAAATATACAGCGTTGCTTTGTAGCGAGTTAGCTGCTGATTTATTTCGCCTATTGATTGATAAACAAAACGCCAATGGCGCGCATTATAATGTGCATCCTCAAGCATTAGTGGCTCAAAGTTGTATAGCAGTAACGTGGGTAAATCATCACTAAATGCATTTTTAAGTGGTTGATGGTCGCTAAGGCGTAAATCGCGTTTAAACCACACTATGTTTATTTTTTCGCGCATATTTAAAAAAGTGGCTGCAGTTATGAAATACTGTACGCAATACAGCGCTTTTACGATTTGCAGTACGACGTATAAAGGAAAATTATGTTTTTAGATTTAACGCAAAACACGCAGCACAATGTTTACTCGTATTTAGTGGGGGGTATTAGCCCACGGCCTATTGCTTGGGTAAGCACACTTAGTAAGGAGGGGGTTGCTAATATTGCCCCGTACTCTTTTTTTACAGTGGCCAGCTGTAACCCGCCAGTGCTGAGCGTGACCCAAGTAAACCCACGCGACAAAGCCAATAAAGACACGCTTTTAAACCTTCAAGCCACTAACAACTGCGTGGTTAATATTGTTAGTGAAGAGCTAGTAGAGAAAATGAATCAAAGCTGCGCTAATTATCCACATAATGTGAGTGAATTTGAGGCGGCAAATATTGAAACAATCGCCAGTACACACGTAACATCCCCAGGCGCCGCAGCGGCTAAAGTAAGATACGAGTGCACTTTAAGAGACGTTATTCAGATAAGCGACGAACCCGGTGGCGGCAAAGTTATGCTACTCAACGTGGTGGGGATTTATATTGACGATAACGTGTTAGTGAATGGCTATATAGACCCCACGCGATTAAACAGCGTAGGTAAAATGGGTGGAGACTACTTTAGCTCTACTAAAGATAAATTTGTACTAAAGCGGCCACAATTGTAAAATAACAGATTAACTTTATACACTTACTGTTAACTCATTAAGCGTTACTTATAAAAACAAATGGATATTGAATGTCTAAACTTTACCTCACTTTAGTATTTGCCCTACTTAGTTTTAGCTGCCTATCAGCCTCTGATAAAAAGCTACCCATAGAAGCGTTTGCAGGCTTAAAAAGCATAAGCCAAGTTAGGCTCTCACCAGATGGAAATAACATTGCGTATGTTAGAAACCTTGATGGCGATTTAGTTTTAATGGTGCAAAGCCTTACAACAGGCAAGGGCAAGCCGATTATTAAATCGGATAACCACACTGTATTTTTTGACTGGTTTAGTTGGGCAAATAATGATGTTTTGTTATTGGGCGCACGATACATTAAATATCAATTCGGTGGGGTTAAGTATGCGTCTACATTAATGTATTCGTATAATCTAAGTGATGATAAAGGAATAAAACTGGCGTTTAGAGCAAACAACACGCGTGATGAAAAGCAGCCTCAGTTTTCTGACAGAATTATTAGCTTTTTACCGGAGCAAGAAAATAAAATACTCGTGCAGGGCGACTTTAAAATTGCCAATACCCCAGCTGTGTATGAACTTGACCTAACTACCTTACGCAAAAAACAAATACAACGTGCTCGTGCAGATGTAACCAGTTGGTTTGCTGATAGACAAGGCAAGGTTCGTATTGCTAAAAAAATGGATGAAACACAATTCACTTACGAGCTGTACAACGAGCAAAATGAGTCGTGGCAAACACTATTTAGCTACGAAGTATTTAGTGAGCAAAGCATTTCGATACTTGGCTTTGATAAAGACCCTAACTTTTTATACATCACTGCGCTACATGAAGGGCGTGATGCATTATTTAAGCTTAATCTAACAACTAACAAACGTGAGCTCATTTTTAGCGACGACAAGTACGATGTCGATGGCGATATTTTTTACTCCCGTAAAACTGGCGAAGTGGCAGGCTTTACGCATTCGCATTTAGAAGATGGTATTGCGTATTGGGATGAAGACTTAGACAAGCTACATCGCTCTTTACGAGCATCATTACCTAAAGATTCATTTGAAATGGATATTGTTAGCACCAGCGACGATCAGCAAAAATATGTACTTTATGTCAGCTCAGATAAAACATCAGGCGCCTACATGTTAGGTGACAGAAAGCGAGGTGATTTAACATTTTTTGCAGACGTTTACCCACACATTAACGAAAGCGTATACGCCGGTAAAGAACACATTAGCTATAAAGCACGTGACGGGCTTATTATAGAAGGCTACTTAACGCTGCCTGTTGGCTATGAGAAAGGCGATAAGTTACCCACTATTATATTTCCACATGGTGGGCCTATGGCGCGCGACTATGCAGGCTTTGACTATTGGACGGCGCTACTGGCATATAATGGTTATGCCGTGTTACAGCCTAACTTTCGTGGCTCAAGTGGTTATGGTTATGACTTTTTAATGCAGTCGATCCAAGGTTTTGGTTTAGCCATGCAAGATGACTTACAAGATGGAGCTAACTGGTTAATAGACCAAGGGATTGCTCAGGCTGATAAAATTTGTATTGGTGGCGCAAGCTATGGTGGATATGCCGCCTTAATGGCTGTTATTAAACACCCTGAAACATTTAAATGTGCGGCAAGTTTTGCAGGGGTAACTGACCTTGAGCATATTGTGAGTAAAGCCCGACACTTTACAAACAAAGACATAGTACGAAAACAGTTTGGAACAAATAGCGATAAGCTAGAGGCTAATTCGCCGGTCAATTTTGCTAAATCAATCAACAAACCTGTTTTACTTGTGCATGGTAGCGACGACAGTGTTGCCCCTATTTACCATAGTAGAGAAATGGAAGATGAACTAGATGACGAAGATAAAGATGTTACTTACATTGAGCTAGAAGATGGCGATCATTACTTGTCCTATCAGCCGCATAGAATTAAAACGTTACAAGCGTTCTTAGACTTTTTTGATAAGCATTTAAAAAACGATTAATAACAAAGGCGACTTAGGTCGCCTTTTTTGAGTTTAATTTTTTATATAATGCACATTGTTTGCACTTTTACTTGTTAACGTTATACGTTGTTATTAAAGGCGCTATTTATAAGTCGCTATAATAGAACACGCAATTAATACAATTGTTATTACAGGCTATTCTTTAAAGTGCTTAGAGCTTTTAAAAATATGTTTTAGCAGTAAAAAATACGCAATAAATAACAGCTCAAATGCTTTTAGAGTCAGGTTTATAAAAAATAAATGAAAATTCATAACAAACTTTTTTTAATATTATTTAGCTTCACCTTTAGCATTATTGCGGGGCTTGTTGTGCTTATTCAGTACAGTATTGGCCAAGGTATTATTGATTTTGTAAACGCCAAAGAAGTAAAAGCATTAGAGCCATTAGCAGTACAGCTGGCTAATAAATACGCGCAAACTCCCTCGTGGGATAAAATTATAGGTAACGATCAGCGCTTTTTAAGGTTGGTTGAATCGCAATTGCAATCAAGCCAGTTTTTACCTACTTTACGCGATATGCCACAGCGCCCAGAAATTCGCGGTGAACGCAGACCCAGACCCCCACAGCATATGGCGCAACGAGATCGACGCCCACCGCCCGAGCATGCCGCGCACTATGCACTACTGGATGAAAACCAGCAGCGTATTTTTGGTAAATTATTTGAGGATTTAAAGTACATTAAAACGCCCATAGAGCTTGAAGGTAAAACAATTGCTTACCTTGCTGTTTCAAAAAGAAAAAGCCTAGCAGATGGGTACGAGCTGGATTTTTTAAAGCAACAAACTAACTATTTATGGCTTATTGCGTTAACCGCAGGGCTACTTACCTTACTGTTGTCTTTTTTACTGGCAAGGCATTTAGTTGGCCCTGTAAAGCAAATTGCCAGTGGTATGCATAAGCTAACCAAAGGGCAGTACAGCACCAAACTTTTATTAGATAGAAAAGACGAGCTGGGCCAGCTTAGTGAAGATTTTAACACTTTGGCCTTTACGCTCGCTAAAGATGAGCAAGTACGTAAACGCTGGTTAGCTAATATTTCTCATGAACTAAGAACGCCAATGAGCATTTTACTCGGTGAGCTCGAAGCTATGCTGCTTGGGATACGTGAACCAAATAATAAAAATATTAGTTCTGCTAACGATGAAGCGCTGCATTTAAAACGCTTGATTGACGACCTACACATGCTAAACAGCGCAGAGCTAGGCGGCATGCATTACACCATGCAACCTACCGACGTAGGCTTTTTACTTAACTCCATAGAGCAAAAGTATCACGTTATTTTTGAGCAGCACGCTATTAATTTTTACCTTCTTAATAGTGCTAACAACACCACAGTAAACGCAGATAAAACACGTATACTGCAATTGCTAGATAATATATTAATGAATGCGGTGCATTACGCCCAGTGCTCAACTATTTCTTTAAGTGCCAATAACGTAAATATTAAAGGCCAAGCCTATTTAGAGCTTATAATAGAGGACAACGGGATAGGCGTTGAGCAAACGCATTTATCGCACTTGTTTGAATATTTATACCGTGTAGACAGCTCTCGCAATCGCCAAGAGGGAGGCTCTGGTTTAGGCTTGTCTATTTGTCAGCATATAGTTAAAGGTCATAATGGCGAAATATCAGCCGAAAAAGCCAGTATTGGCGGGCTTGGCATTGTTATTAAATTACCCTTATTAGTTCAGTAGAGGATAAATATGAGTGAGCAAATACTCATTGTTGAAGATGAAATAAAACTTGCCAATTTAATGAGCGACTTTTTAACAAGTCATCATTATCAAACGCACCTTATTCATCATGGTGATGAAGTACTTAGCTGGCTTGAAAGTAATAAGCCAAGTGTTATTTTATTAGATATTATGTTGCCAGGGCAAAGCGGTATAGAGCTGTGCAAAGCGATAAGAAAGTTCTCTAATGTGCCCATTATTATGGTTTCGGCAAAGGTGGAGGAGATTGACCGGTTACTCGGACTTGAACTGGACGCCGATGACTACATTTGCAAACCGTTTAGTTATGCTGAGCTGGTGGCGCGAGTAAAAGCAATTTTAAGGCGTGTTAATACCACAAAAGAGCCGGTAAATAATGCCATGACACTGGATGAAAGTACTTACAGTGTAAATTATAAAAATAGCAGTATAGAACTAACTAATTTTGAATTTCAGCTATTTAAGCCCTTGTATTCAAACCCTAACAGAATCTATTCACGCGATAGCTTAATGGACACCATGTACGCAGACCAACGTATAGTTAGCCACCGTACTATAGACAGCCACATAAAAAAGTTACGTAAAAAGCTTGATGAAGTAACGCAAACCGACAGCGTTATTCAGTCGGTTTACGGTGTGGGCTATCGGTTTGTTCACCCTCAATAGCTAAACGTGAGCGCAGTTTTACTCATCGTCAGCGTTTTTAATACGCTCTAAACGGTCGAACTCTTCGTATTCGGCCGCTTGTATTTCATCGAGTACCGCATCTACATCTGCAGATTCATTACTGTCTTCAAATTCTCCGCTGAGCACAGTGTTTGGCGTTAAGCTGGCCTCTTCAAACAGTGCCCACATTTCTTTAGCGTAATGAGTGTTTAATAGGCTAGGTGCAAACTGCGCATAATAACGGCGTATGTTGTTTACATCGCGCGTAAACATTGCTTGCGCACTGTTATTGGCTGCGGCGTTTACAGCTTGTGGAAGGTCAATAATTACAGGCCCTTTACTATCAACAAGTACGTTAAATTCTGATAAGTCACCGTGGATAATACCAGCGCACAGCATTAATTTAATATAATGAACCATCATACTGTACTGCTCAATAGCGTCTTGATGTGTAAGGGTCACATGCCCTAACTGTGGAGCAACATCACCGTCTTCATCGCACACAAGCTCCATTAACAACACGACATCAATACAGTAATAAGTATCAGGAACTCTGACGCCAGCGCGTGATAAACGTGAAAGCGCGTCTACTTCTGCATTTTGCCAAATTTCTTCTTCTAGTTGCCGCCCATAACTGGAGCGTTTACCCATGGCGCGGGCTTGGCGTCCGCCTCTTACTTTTCGGCCTTCTTGATACTGAGCTGCCTTTTTAAAGCTGCGTTTAACGGCATCTTTGTAGACTTTAGCACAGCGAATTTCGCCACCGCTGCGCACCACAAATACATCCGCTTCTTTACCGCTCATTAAGCGACTTATCACTTCATCAATTAGGCCATCATCAACGAGTGGCTGGAGGCGTTTAGGTATTTTCACTGCGATACAACTAGAAAAATTGGAAGATTAAACATGTATGTTAATAAGTCCTTAGTATGTTAGCTCTCAAAACAGGTGTTGAAAGTGGTTTTAAGTAATTAGTTATCACAATAACCGAAATACCGAATAAGGTAAAAATAACATGATAAAAATCGGATTTATTTTTATTTCCTTATTGTTTGCACAATGTTTGCGTTTTTTAAGCGTACTTTATATTCATACCCTTTATTAATATTTAACCCAAGGTGACCACGATGAAGCATTTTTCTACTTTTGCCGTTGCTGCATTATTATCAATGGCTTTTTCAGCCAATGTTGCAGCCAGAGGCGGTGATAACCCACCACCTAAACCTGACTTTTCAAGCATAGATGCAGATGGTGACGGTGTGATTAGCCTTGCAGAATTTAGCGAAAGTGCGCCACCGCAAGGCGATGCGCAAACTATTTTTGACGAAATAGATGCCGATGGGAATGGCGAAATTAGCGAACAAGAATTAAGTGAACACAAGCCACCACGCCGCTCACGTTAAGGGAGAAAAATATGATCAACAGTATTGGTAGTTCAGCGAGTTTTATGACTCAACAATCTAGCCAAGTAAGCGCTTTAACTTCAGAGCAAACTGAGTTTGTTAAAGAAACACTTGCAGAATTTGATGCACAAAACCTAAGTACGGAAGATGCGCAAAGTATTCAAGCCGCATTTGAAGAGCAGGGGATCTCGCCTACAAAAGAGTTGGCTGATTTAATGAGCGAACTTGATTTTGACGCTAAAAGTATTGGCGATGCAGGACGCCCTGAAGGGCAGCGCCCGCCACCGCCGCCGCAAAACTCGCTAGAATCTGTTGATACTGACGAAGTGGTTAGCTACTTAGATGAGTTATTAACTGAGTATTCAAGCCAGCTATCTGATGAAGATAAAGAATCAATTCTTTCATCGGTACAAGAAAAATTTGGTTTAAGTGAAGGTGATTCACTGCTAAATGTAACTGCTTAGGTGTTATAACTTGAGGTAAAGCTGACTGTTTATCCTTAGGTCTTAAGTCCAAAGCCCGGCAATTATTTTGTTGGGCTTTTTTAATATACCAATTCGCTTAATTGGTCACGTATTATTGCGCATTGGTATTACTCCGCTTGAGGCAAAAAAATCGCGCTAATAGCACCTAACAAACCGAGCAGGCTATACAGCAGAATAAGCTGTGCGGTTGATAAAAATGCTTCTAAAAGCCCTATACTGCCTAACATTAAAAGCAAAATGCCAATTACAGTATTACTAACCGACACGTAATCAGTGCGTTTATTGCCTTGTGCCATATCTACTAAATAGGTTTTACGCCCGAGCCGTACGCCTTGATGAGCAATGCAAAGCAAAAAATAAAAACCAGGTATTACCCAAGCATATTCAAACAGCTGGCTATACCATGTGGCTATTACAAACACGCTCACGCCGTTTATGGTGACAAGTAACGCACTGATCACAAGCACCTTTTGGCTAGAAAAATCGCTGAGCCTTCCCCATATTGGCCCAGAAATTAAACTTGCTAAGCCAGACACGGCTAAAAATACTGCCAATAATGAAAATTCAAACTGCTGAGAGCTTGCTAAAATAATATAAAAAGGCGCGCTTAGGGCTGAGCAAAGTAAAAAGGCGCGGGTAATTACAAAGTGTGCAAATTGTTTATCTTGATAAAGCAGCTTTAATTTACTTAGCGCATTTAAAAAGCCATTTTTACCGCCTTGTGTCGCCCCTTTGTATTCGTTTATGCGGCTATAAAAAAGTGCAGCAACAACCCACAAAACAGCGCCTAAACACAGCGCAATTAATACCGTATTTTGCTCTTTTTGCCCCGAAAAAAACCACATCATTAAACCAAAAGTGAGTGTTGCAAAGCCGGCAATACTTGCCGCCAGGCCACTTATATTGCCCCGCTTTTTTTTAGGAATAACTTTACCTAATACATCTTTAGCGGCAATAGAGTTAAACCCGCGGGCGAGGCTAAAGAGCACCAGCAGGGCTAAAATTGCATAGCCAGCCTGAGCGCCTTCTAGCACAAATGAAACACCAACCATAGCGCCAATACATACCGCTTGGGCAAATGCACCACAAACCCATACCCACTTTCTTACTGAGAGTTTACGGATAATATTGGCTATCGCTAATTGTGGTAATAAAGAGCCCGATTCTCTTATAGGCACCAGCCACGCTATAAACGCGCTTGGTACGTTTAAGCTTTGCATTAACCAAGGCAGAGTGACTTTAGGGTTGAGGAGGGCATCGGCAAATTTACTAAAAAGCTGACTTGTTAATAAAAGAATAAAGTTACCGGCCACTTCTTTGCAGTCATCTTCGTTTATGTCTTTACAGGCGCGTGCGTCTTCATCGTTGTTAAGGCGTTTATAGACTTGCTCTTTAGTGAGTTTTTTCATACTGCTAGCTACACAATTTGTTTTGCTCTTTGAGGTACGAATCTACAAAGTGTTGTTCCATAGGTTTAGAAAAGTAATAACCTTGTAGGTGAGACACGCCAATTTCTTTTAACATGTTGGCTTGCTCTAGGGTTTCTACACCTTCAGCGACTACTATAAAATCAAGTGTTGAGGCCATTTGCACAATCGCATGAATTATACTTAAGCCTCGCTTATCCATATTTTGAATGAAACTTTTATCTATTTTTACTATGTCTACACCAATATCTAACATGCTCGACAAGGATGAGTACCCAGTACCAAAATCGTCAATAGAAATACAAAATCCTTGTTTTTGCAGCTCTTTTACTGCTGCTAAAAAGGTGAGCTTATCCTCAGCAAACACAGATTCAGTGATTTCAAGGTGCAGGTTTTCTGGCTTTACGCCGTATTGATCAACGATATTTACAACCTTAGTGACAAAATCAGGGTCTTGAAGTTGTATTACAGATACATTAACGCTCACAGCAATAGGGGGTTGTACGTTTTTAAACGTGCAAGCTTGCACACACGCTTGCTCAATAACCCATAAGCCAAGTTCGGTTATGAGGTTGTATTGCTCGGCAATGGCAATAAATTCATCAGGAAATATCGCTTCGTCATTTAATTGCCAGCGTAAAAGTGACTCAAACGAGGTCACCTTCGCTGTTTGGCTATCCACAATAGGCTGAAACACTAACCGCAAGCCGTTGTCTTTTATTGCACTTGCTAAGCGTTTACTGAGCAATTGTTCGCGTTCTTGTTGGCGCTTTAAGTCATTGTTGTAGATATTTACGCAGCCTTTGGCAATACGTTTTTGATGGTACATTGCTAAATCTGCTGAACGAATTAACGCGCTTAAATTACCCTCATGCTCAGGAAATAACGCTATGCCAATAGTGGCAGATACCCAGCTTTGGTATTTGTATCGTTCATGCTCGGCACGAATGCTTTTAATAACCTTTTTGGCAAAATCAAATAAGTCTTGTTCATCTTCATAGGTTGTTAAAATTAAAAATTCATCTCCGCCCCAGCGGCATTTGTATAAGTGGCGGGTGCAAACGTTAGTGAGTCGCTCGGCTATTTCTTTAAGTACTTGGTCGCCAACTTTATGACCCATAGAGTCATTAATTTGCTTAAAGCCATCTAGGTCTACAAAAAGTAAAGCGAGTTTTTCCTCGGGGTGATCTGCCAGTTGTTTATTTGCCACTTTTAAAAAAGCGGTGCGGTTTAACAAGCTTGTTAGCGGGTCAGTATTTGATAAACGGTAAATTTCTTCTGTGCGTGTTTCTACTTTACTTTCCATTTCGTTAAGTAGTTCGCGGTTTTGATTTCGTAATTTTATGGCCTTTTGGGTAAACGTGGCCGACTTATAAGAAGAGGCGACCATAATTGCCGAAAAAGTAATGCCTAAAAAACCTAATACATAGTGGTAATAGTCATCAGATAAGGTTAGTACTATAGAGTAAGGCATTAATAAAATAATGCTGTAACACACCGAAGTAAAGCGACTACCCGAGAGCAAATTGGCTGAGCCACCAGCAAATGCCGACAAAATAGCTATTGTGGTGGTAATTTCAACGGTGGATGAGCTTTTATGAAACCACAGTGCGTAACATGACCACGAAATCGCGGTCGCTATACACCCCACCGAAAAGCGTTTTAAAAAGCTATTTGCATTAAAAGGCTGGTTAACTCCTTTGGTGTAGTTAAAGTAAATAACATCCATTAGCCTTGCTGCTAAAACAACCAGCATGAAAAAAAGCCAAATTATTTTTTCTTGATTTGTTCTCTCATCCGTTAGGTCAAATGCAAATACAAGTACAAAGCTAACTAACGCCGAAACACCAATGCCAGATAAAGCATTAGAATATAAAAGTTTTACGGCTTCTCTGCGTTCATCACTATTTAAATTTTTATATTGCACTCATTAAAGCCTTATGAAAAGTAATGCGGGTAAAGCAGGTTAGATTTTATAAAAACACAATAATAAATATAGTTTAATGACAGGGAAATGCAGATTTTAAATAAAAAAATGCCCATAACACAATGTCTTGTTATGGGCTGTTAGATTAAAAGTCGCTGGCGTTATGTCGTTCGCGAAGTTGCTCTTCTTCAGGGCCCCAGGTGCGATTAACACGTTGACCACGTTTAACAGCGGGGCGCTTTGCTATTTGCTCTGCCCAGCGCATTACATGAGTGTAAGAGGCAACATCTAAAAACTCAGCGGCGTCGTATAATTTTCCAAGCATCAACGAGCCATACCAAGGCCAAATGGCAATGTCTGCAATAGAGTATTCGCTACCCGCCATGTATTCGTTTTCACTTAAGTGGCGATTTAATACATCGAGCTGGCGTTTAGTTTCCATAGTAAAACGGTCTATTGGGTATTGCATTTTTGTTGGTGCGTAGCTATAAAAATGACCAAATCCGCCACCTAAATAAGGCGCTGAACCCATTTGCCAAAATAGCCAATTACGGCACTCGGTCTTGGCTTTAAAATCTTTTGGGATTAGCACATCAAATTTTTCTGCCAAGTATTGTAAAATTGAACCCGACTCAAAAATGCGTGTTGGTGGCGTGGTAGAGTGATCCATTAGCGCAGGAATTTTAGAGTTTGGATTAATATCAACAAAGTCTGAGCCAAATTGGTCGCCTTCGCCGATGTTAATTAAATAGGCATCGTAGTCGGCATCGGTTAGGCCAAGCTCTAATAACTCTTCAAACATAATGGTCGCTTTTTGGCCATTAGGCGTGGCTAATGAATAAAGTTGAAACGCATGCTTGCCAATGTCTAAGGTTTTGTCATGAGTGGCGCCGGCAATAGGGCGGTTAATATTAGCAAATTTACCACCACTTTCGCTGTCCCACGTCCAAACTTTAGGCGGCGTGTATTCGTGTTCATTACTCATAAATAACCTCAATTTAAAAATGTAATTAATTTATATACTCATAGATAACAAGCTGGGGGCGTAAAAAATTAATTAAAGGCAATGAAAAAATTATCGTGCTTTTAATTTATCTGCTTTGGCAAGTTTATACCCTAAAAAGAACCCACTTAATGCTCCAAAAAGGTGACTCTCGAACGAGACATGAAAGCGTTGTGGTAGCACGCCCCAAATAAATCCGCTGTAAAGTACTGCCACTACTAGGGCAATAACAATAGACTTAAATGAGCGCCTAACCACGCCATAGCACAGTATAAATCCCCATAAACCATAAATAACGCCGCTTAATCCAACATGAAAACTACTTCGACCAAAGGCCCACACTAATAGCCCGCCAATTAACGCAGTAAATATAAACACGGTATAAAAGCGTTTTACACTGTATTGGCAAATTAGCCAGCTAAGTACAGCAAAAGGCAACATGTTGCTAGCAAAGTGCCACCAGCTGCCATGTAAAAATGGGGCGCATAAAATGCCGATTAACCCTTGAACGCTGCGAGGGTAAATACCTAAACCATTAAGCGTAATGCCAGGTAAACTATTGATCACCTGTAGTATTAGGCATATAAAAACTACGCTAAAAATTGCAAATCGCGTACTGGTTATCAGTGAAGATGATGATGGGGTATTTGGCATATAAACGCTTTAGTAGGATTGTTTTGTACCAGTATAGGAGTATGTTTTCGCTATTAAAAGCGATTTAATAAGCGCGGCGTTATACGCCGCGCACAGAGGTTATTTTAACCTAGTTTAGTTAATAGTTTTTTCGCAGCAAGCTCTGAACTTGCTGGATTTTGGCCTGTAATCACTAAACCATCTTCGAGCGCTAATACGCCCCAGTCGTCGGTTTTTTGATAATCGCCGCCTTTTTTAATGAGTTCATCTTCAACTAAAAATGGCACTACGTCTGTTAATTGCACGGCAGCTTCTTCTGAGTTAGTAAAGCCTGTTACTTTTTTACCGGCTACGAGCGCATTGCCTTGTGCATCTTTAACATTTAAAAAAGCGGCACTTGCGTGGCAAACAGCCGCTACTGGCTTTTGCTCTTTTACAAACTTTTCAATAAGTGAGATTGAATCGCTGTTATCTACTAAATCCCATAGTGGGCCGTGGCCGCCAGGGTAAAATACCGCGTCAAAGTCGCTGGCGTTTACTTCACTTAACTTTTTGGTGTTTGCCATAAGTGTTTGTGCTGCGCTGTCGTTGTCATAGCGCTTTGTTGCATCGGTTTCAAAGTCAGAAAGCGTGCTGGTTGGGTCAATTGGCGGTTGGCCACCCGCAGGGGATGCAAGTGTTACCTCTGCACCAGCATCAACAAATGCGTAGTAAGGTGCTGCAAATTCTTCTACCCAAAAACCTGTTTTTTCGCCTGTGTTGCCAAGCTCTGAATGTGAGGTAAGTACCATAAGTATTTTTTTAGCCATAACAATATTCCTTCGATTAGTAAGTAAATTAAAGCTTGGTGTTAACCAAGGTGCTGTAATAACTATATGCACTTAAAAGGATTTAAACAACGATGATAAATTTAACTTTATTGGTTTAATTATTGATACAATTATTGGGTTGAATAATCATTGGTGGGTTTGTGATGAAAGTGTCGTTTGAGCAACTTAAAAGCATGGTGGTATTTGCGCAAATTGTCGAGCAGGGCAGTTTAACCGCGGCTGCAAAGCAGTTGGGGTTAACGCGTGCGGTGGTAAGTTATCACCTTAAAAAATTAGAAACGCAATTAGAAGTTACGCTGCTAAATCGCTCAACCCGCACTATGGCTCTAACTGAGGCGGGTATTGCGTATTATGAGCGCTGTAGAGTGATCACAGAACAAGCAAACGCAGCTAATCAGCAAATAGAAAACATTAAAAGTGAGCCACAAGGAGTATTAAAAATTAGCTGCCCTGTTAATGTAGGCATGCAACTAATTGTGCCAGCAATTAATACGTTTAAACGCCAATACCCCAAAATTGAAATAGACCTGCAACTAACCGATGATGTGGTTGATATTATAAAAAACGGCTTTGATATTGCTATTCGTGGGGTCGCTTTAAGTGACTCAAACTTACAAGCCACTAAACTAACAACCATGAGTACCTGTATTTGTGGCTCAGCTGAGTATTTTGAACACTTTGGCAAACCTAAAACGCCAGCTGAATTAGCCTTGCATAAATGGGTGGTGTACCAGCTTAGCAATAAAACATTAACCCTTAGCAAAGAGGGCAAAAAATACGATGTAATACTACAAGGCGGCATAAGCACCAATAATGCCGCTGCGCGTACCGCGTTTGTAGAGGCTGGACACGGGCTTGGGCGCATTCCGTTGTATGATGCGTGGCCTAAAGTGCAAGCAGGGCTGTTAGAAATAATTCTTGATGATTATAAAACAAAAGATATTGAGCTTTATGGTGTGTTTCCACCTGGGGCGGCAGGCTCCAAAAAGCTCAGGTTGTTTATTGATTATTTAAAAGCATATTTTGTTAAACAGCATACTGCACTGGGCATGCTAAAAAGCACGTAAAACCGCACTTAATTACAAAGTACGATTAAATAATGCAACTGCTTGTTGGTACATAGTAATTGCAAGCGCGGCATCGTAACGCTCGCCCTCATCACGCATAAACGCATGCTGTGCGTTTACTTCTTGCCAGTGGTAGTTAATACCCGTGGCTACACATTGCTGATAAATTTTACTTCGGCCTTGTTGCGGTACATGTGGGTCTTGCTTACCCCAAATAAAGTGTATTTCACCCTGAATATCAACCATGCGTTCAAACGAATTGTTACCTGCATTGGCCGTTAAGGTATCACTATGAATATCGGTGGCGTATAAACAAAATGCAGCTTTTATGTGAGGGTTTAATGCGGCTCTGTAAGCTAAATGCCCACCAATGCACACACCCATGGCGCCCACTGTGCCAGTGCAGTAATCTTGATTTTGTACAAAGTCGATGAGTGCTTGTGTGTCGCTGTCGTGGTGCTCAAGTGGCTTTTGCCATTTATCGGCATTGCCTTTATCTTTACCCGCGTCATCGTACGCAAGTACAGTACCAATCGGGTTTAGCTCATGAAATACCTCAGGCACTAACACAACAAAACCGTGGCTTGCTAAAATAGCAGCGCTGCGCGCAATAGGTGCGGTTTGCTGAAAAATCTCCGAGTAAAAAATAATACTTGGGTATTGGCCAGCTGCTTGTGGGCGGTAAACGGTAGTACGCATTAAGCCTGTTGGGGTGGCTAGGTCGGTATTATGGTGTTGGATTATCATAAAAGCGCTCAGTTAAATAATTAATAAGGTTATGGTAACTGAGCGCAAAAAAATAAACGACCACTGATACTGGTTTTTTAAATGCTTGAAGGCATTTTATTGCAACTTGCGTAGTAGCTTACGGTCGCAGGCCAATCCGAAAATATACCCATAACCCCAACATCCTGCGCGAGTACATCAACCACCGTCATCATGTCGCCATCGTTATCGATAACATCGGCGATTGATTGATAGTAGTAGCCACCGCCCTCGTTAAGAGGCCCCGAGCGCTCAAGGCTCCATGCTATCAGTTCAAGCCCTGCAGCTTTTGCATCAATGGCGTATTGTGAGGGGACAATATTACTTTCGTTGTCTATGGTGAGCATCATCCAAATAGGGGGCGCTAATATTTTAACGCCATCGGCTACTAGCTCTTCCATACTTGGTTGCCACGTTGCAGGGTTACTTGGATCAAAGCCCGCTTCGCTGTCACGGCCATCTAAATATACGCTTTGATTTGCAAAGTCGGGGTTGTTATTTATCCAATATTTCACATCATCGAGATTAAACGATTGCGGGTACACATCACTGCTTGGTACGTCCAATTGCGTGTACTCATCAAGCATTTTTTGCGCGTATTGCTGTTGTGTCATTCCCTCAAAAGGCATGCTAACTTGCGGCGATTTTAGCTCTGGGGTCATTTTCACACCCAGGCTTTTAAATAACTCAATACTTTGTTTATGGGTTACTAATGTTCCACCTGTGGCGTATAAATCGGTGCGCCAGCTGGGCGTGCCTTGCATATATTCACCAACAGTAGTG
>NZ_DCYU01000006.1:0-8457 GCF_002331165.1 Pseudoalteromonas sp. UBA2102 | reverse complement strand
AGCAACTACATGACGATATTTATGCCTTGTTATCACGCTATTTATCTGCCGCTATAAATACCTAATAACTTAACACGATTGGTATAAAAACAAACTACATTCACCTGATGTTGCTATGCTTAAATCAGCTGATGCAGGCTCAATAGTAAAGCCAAGCGCCTGATAAAAGTCGCACGATTGCTGATAATTTTTACACGGCACAAACACTCTAATATCATCAACTTGCATTATCAGTCCTTCATTAGCCAAGCACGCTTTTATCAATAATCCCTTTTGCAATAAGAGCTTTTAAAATACCGGCGCTTTTTTCTCTAAAGGCATCGCGAAGTAAGCGCACCGCCGGAGTGATTGACTGCCTACTTGGGCACACCAACCAAAGCTCTGTAGGCGTGGGTTTAAAGTTTGGCATAACACTTATGACATTACCGGCAAGTAATTCATTAGACATATCTAAGCACGATTTAACCGCCAGCCCCTTGCCCGACACACACCAGCGCCTTACTAAATCGCCATCGTTAGCCGCATGGCCACCGTGCAATTTTACTTTAAACTCTTCGCTGGCATCGCTAAATACCCATACATCTTTAATTATATCTTGCAGTTGATAAAACAGCCCTTTATGTTCTGTTAAATCATGTGGATGAGCCGGCGTGCCATGTGTATCAAGGTAGCTTTGTGCTGCGCATAAAATACGCGGTACATCGCAAATTTTAAAACCGTACATGCTGGCATCGTTAGGTTTACCATAACGCAGTGCAATGTCGACCGAGTCACGATAAAAGTCGATATTACTGTCGCTTATATTGGCGCGCAAGCTGAGCTGAGTGTGGGTTTGCATGAACTCGTCAAGCCAGGGGATCACAATGTTGCGCCCTAAATCAGAAGAAAGCGCAATACGCAGCTCGCCATCAATTATATCGTCATCGCTTTTAAGTGTATTTTTGGCTTGTTCAAGCATTGCCAATGCTTGCTGGCATTGCGGAATGTAACGCTCGCCGGCTGCAGAAAGCCTTAAATGGCGAGTGGTGCGTATAAATAGTTCAAAACCTAAAGCCTGCTCTACCCTTTTAACAGCAGCACTTGCTGTGGCGGTGCGCATATCTAAATTTGATGCTGCAGCAGTAATACTTTTAAACTCTGCCACTTTTAAAATTACCTGTAAGTCTTCTAAAAGCATTGTGTTTTAATCCATTATCAACTTAATAATTTAATTATTATTTTTGGCAAAATTAAGCGCTTTAGGTTTGCTTACAGTGTATTGAGCAATCAAAAAGTGATTTATTGTCTATTTATATTTGACAATGCTTATCTATTGCGCGGTTTATCAATATAAAGGCAAATATTACACTGTACCCAACAGCTAGTCACTAACCACTATTTATTAAATTAGGACAATCTTTAAGGCGTTTATTAGTAAACCCAGCTTTTGGGCATTAATAGTATGTTTAAAAAGCAAATTTGTTTAAAGCAAGCGCTCGCCCTTTTAATTAACCAATATTATTTGATAAAGATTCAATTATTACCCTGTTTATCACATAAAAATTCTCACCTATTATTCACCTCAACGCAAGCGAAGTCATTTAGGCTATTTAAATCGCTTTACTCTATTTTTTAGCATAACGGGTATCACAGTATGAAACGATTAAAAACCACTTTAGCAATAGCAACCCTGTCATTAGCCGCAAGTGCTTTTTCAAGCGCCTATGCAGCAGACGTTGGCCCCCTTGAAACGGTGACTACTTTTAATAAATATCGCGGCGCAGGTATAACTATAACACCTGCAGGGCGAATGATTGTAAGCATGCACCCGCTTGATGCACCAAAAACGCGAGTAGTTGAAATTATGGCAAACGGTGATCAACAACCTTTCCCTAACGAAGATTGGGCTGACGGCCCCGAGCTTGGCAAAGTAGGCCTTGCAGCCGTAATTGGCGTGCATAGCGACAGCAAAGGTGTGGTGTGGATTTTAGACATGGGCAGCGAGCAAGTAGCCCCAAAACTTATAGCCTGGGACAGCGTTGCCAACACCTTAGTTAATACCATTGAATTAAATAAAGACGCTGTACTTGATAACTCGTTTTTACAAGACTTTGTTATTGATGAACGTAACGACAAAATTTACATTGCCGATATGTCTTTTGGTAACTTTATGGGCGCCACTAAACCTGCGTTTATTGTTGTTGATTTAAAAACCGGCGAATCAACGCGTGTACTTGAGGGCAATGCTAAGCTAATGCCAGAGGAGCGCGATATTGTCATCGAAGCCTCTCCTGTTGCATCTAAATCAGCAAAAGGTGAAACAACAAACCTACGTTTTGGTTTAAACCCAATTACCATTGATGATAAAAATGAATGGGTATACTTTGGCGCATTTACAGGCACAAGTGTTTACCGTATTCCGGCAAAAACGCTCGCTGATAGCACGTATTCAGATGCTAAAAAAGCAAAAAGCATTGAAGTGTTTGGCCCTAAAAACCCAAGCGATGGCATGACCTACGCGCCAGGTGGCGGTATTTTAGTAACCGACCTTGAAAACAATGCCATTGGCTTAACGACTAAAGGCCACTACGAAATAATTGTTCAAGACAAACGATTATCATGGCCTGATAGCCTAGCAGTGAGCAATGGTTGGATTTATGTAACACAAGATCAGCTCCACCAGCACCCTGCATTTAGCCAAGGCTTTGGTAATGCAAAACCACCTTACGTATTAACGCGTTTTCGCTTTAATCAAAAATAATTAATTATTTTTATAAGCCAGCCATACCCGCTGGCTTTTTAGGAGTTAAGTTATGTTACTCGATACCCCTATTTGTGACTTTGGCTGGCAAGCGCCCTACTTTACGTTAAAAACCCCGCAAGGCGAGCCTTTTACCTTAGCCGACAACCTAGGCGAAAACGCCTTGTTAATCATGTTTATTTGTAACCATTGCCCTTATGTGCAACGTGTTGCAAGGCGCTTAAGCGAAGATACCGCGTTATTAATAAACGAAGGTATAAATGTGTTAGCTATTATGTCGAACGACTATAAAAGCGTCCCTGCTGACTCCCCAGCTAATATGGAAAAATTTGCTAAGCAGCACGGCTTTTTGTTTCCCTACCTTGTTGATGAAAACCAAGGCGTAGGCAAACAGTATGGCGCGGTTTGCACGCCTGATTTTTTTGGTTTCAATAAGCACGGGGCACTGCAATACCGTGGCCGCTTAGACGATGCAAAAATGAATAACGATGCACATCGCACTCCTGAGTTAGTTAATGCCATGCGCCAAATTGCGGCCACAGGCAAAGGTCCTGAGCAGCAAACACCCAGCATGGGCTGCTCTATAAAATGGAGTAATTCATTATGAGTACAATACATTTAAAATTGGGCGTAACCGATTTATCGTTTCACCATGTTACGGCCTCTTTAGTGAGCCATGTTTTAACTGATATGGGCTTTACCGTTGAGCGTATTTATGCGCCGCATCAAGATAACTTTAAAAACCTTAAATCTGGTGAAGTAGATTTACTCGCCTCAGCATGGCTGCCTTCAAGCCACGGTGTTTATAAAGCCGATGTTGAACAAGTTATGCCACTCGTTGAGCTTGGCTTACATTATGAGCCTTATGCACACTGGGGCGTACCAGATTACGTACCGCAAAGTGCAGTAAACGAAATTAGTGATTTGCTAAAGCCAGATGTGCTTTCAAAAATGCAAAAAACAATTCAGGGCATTAATGCCGGTGCTGGTATTACCCGTTTTTCTATTAATATGATGAAAGAATATGGGCTGACGAGAGCAGGGTATGAGTTTTTAACCGGCACAGAGCATGACTGTTTTAGCGCGTTTGAAAACGCCGTCGCCACCCAAACCTGGTGCGTAGTGCCGTTATGGAAGCCACAATTTTTGCATTACAAGCACACAATACGTGAGCTTAAAGAACCACAAGGGTTACTTGGCGTTGTTGATAGAGCTGTTTTACTCCTAAGAGAAGATAAACAAGCGCTGTTTAACCAAGCACAGTTAAACACCCTTGATAAATTACGCTTTTCAAATGAGATCATTGCCGAGCTTGACTATAAAGTATGCAAAAACTTACAACCACTCGATGACGTAACGCGTAATTGGCTTAATAACAATCCAATTAAAAAGTAAATTGTGCTTTGTTTTTTTTAAAAAAGGCTCAATATAGACACTACTTGGCTAAAATAGCCACTTAACGGAGATAACCATGACCCATCCAATTATTAATGATTTAGAAAAACGTTATACAACTAAACGCTACACAACCAAGCGTATTCCTCAAGATGATCTAGATGTAATTTACGAAGCTATGCGTCTTTCTCCTTCATCTATTAACTCGCAGCCGTGGAAATTTATTGTTATTGAGTCAGACGAAGCTAAAGAGCGTATGCACTCTACGTCTGCTAATAAATTTCAATTTAATCAGCCGCATATTAAAACTGCATCGCACGTTATTTTATTTGCTTACAACCCTAAATATAAACGTGATGACTACGCACAAGTCATTGATGCAGATATTAAAAATGGCCGTACTCAAAGTGAAAACCGCGAACAAGCGTTTGGCGCATTTGCTTTTGTTGATATGAATACCGATGAGCAAGGCAACAATGCAATGTGGACCAAAGCGCAAACTTACATTGCCCTAGGCAACACAATGCACGCCGCAGCACGCTTAGGCGTTGATTCAACACCTATGGAAGGTGTAGATGCACAGCTTATTGGTGAAGTGTTTGAACAAGAGCTCGATGGCTATATTTGTGATGTAGCGTTAGTACTTGGCTACCACGATGACACTGAAGATTATAACGCTAAGTTACCTAAATCTCGCTTAGCAAAAGAGCAAGTTATACAGGTTTTATAAAAACCTATTAAAAAAGCTTAGCGCTAATGAGTTCTAAGCTTTTATATTCATTTTATTTTTTAGCAATAGCTTGCAGGACCGACGCTAAACCCGTGTGGTATGTGCCTTCAAACACTTCTCGCTTTAGCTCTTCTAAATGTATAAAGCTAAGCTCGGTTAAGTCATCTTGTAAATCGCTTTTTGAGGTTTTAGTATCGACACTTGGGCCGCCTCCGGTATTATAATTTACTTGCTCAGGCGTATAGGCCTCAAGTAAAAACACCCCACCTGGCTTTAAGCCTTTAACAGCGCGCTTATATACCGCTGAACGCACGGCACTTGGTAAAGGGCAATAAATAGACACTACTGCATCCCATTTTTCTTTTCCAAAATCAAACTTCGCTAAATCGGCGTGTACAAGCTCAATGTTTACGTTGTGCTCTTTGGCAAGCTTTGCCGCTTTTTCAAGCCCTACTTTTGAGCCATCAACCGCGGTAACGCTGTAACCCATTTTTGCTAAAAATACCGCATTTCGTCCCTCACCTTCGGCTAAGCTAATAACATTGCCTTTAGGTAATTGCTTATAGTGCTCGGCTAAAAAATCGTTTGGCTGTTTGCCATAAGCGTATTGCTGAGTGTTATACCTTTCATCCCACATAATAGCTCCTGGTATTATTTTGCGTATTCATAGCGCTCTATACGCCTGCTTAATAATTCCACTAATAATATGTAGTGTAAATAGGTAACTAATTTTTTAATGTTATTAATATACTACGCAGCCATGCTCACGCACACTACTAAGTGCTGGATTAAAAGGGGGGATTTTCAGAGCTAAATAAAAAAAGCCAGTGACGAGGTCACCGGCCAAAAGAAGGCAATACGAAGGGAGTCGTACTGGCTGTTAAAACTTTTTCAGTATTCGCTATCTTAATAATGGCACATGAGATTCTAATGCCTGATAGTTCATCCATTGGTTTAATTGCTCTGGCCAGGTAATGGTTGGCTCGCAATATAAACCGCGTAATATAGAAAAATAAATAGCGCTATCAAGCAAGCTTAATGACGTTTTACCATTATTAATATTGAGCTGCTTTTCGGTGCCAATTAAAAATTCATTTACTTGTAAAACTATCTCGGAGGTTGATGCTATTAGGTTTACAAAGTTAAGCTCTGTCGATTGCTTGTTATCTTCCCACGCTATACGGCTAGATTCTGTTTTAAACTCTTTTAAATCCAGTAATGGCCAGCGCGGCAAACCAATTTGCAATAAAGGCGCAAACGAGCCACCTTGCCACTCAATAGCCCCTTGCGTTGGCTTGTTTGATTCGCTAGAGCCAGCAAGTTCAATAAACAGGCTAATAATTTCGTTACTTTCACCCATAACAGTGCCGTCATCCATTTCAAGAATAGGTACCATTTTTTTACCAATTAGTTTTGTTGGTGTTTCAGTGTCGTCGTAATCAAGTACAACGTCATCAAGCTTAATGCCTAATTTGCCTGCTACATACTTAACACGCGCACAAAAAGGACAATGAGAGTAACTGTATAGTTTCATAATTAAAGCCTAAAGCGGGTTAAGTACCTATGCCCGTAAGATACCCAAATAGTCAGCGCAGAAAAACCGCATTTAGGTTGAAACTTTATCTTGTAAAAATTGATAATCACGCTTTAAAAAGTAAATAAAATAAAAAACACGCCATAAAGGCGTGCTTAATTTACACATTATAGTTAGCGCCCTATTACGCCCTCAGCTAAAGGTTTGAATCTAAATATGTAATAGGGTGCTTTATTTTGAGCATTGCCGTTATTAAGTTGTGCCGAAAGCGGCAATTGCGCAGCGCCGGTGTACATGTAACCCTCTGGTCCAATGCTTACACCATCAGGTCAAATCATGTTTTTATCGTACGTGTAATCACGGTACGTACGTGTTTTGGCATCAATAACGCCCAAAGTACGCTCACCCACTATGGTTAAATATAAATTATCATCAGCATCAATACTTAAACCACCGTTTACTGGTTTTTGTGCGTATTGCTCTACACGTTCGCCTAGTTGTTTATCAGTTAATTGCTCGTTAGCAATGTCGGCCATTTTAATACGGTAAACATACTTTTTATTAAGCGGAGCAAAGTAAAGCCATTGCTGCGCGTTATCAAGCACAATGCCATCGGCACCAATAAAGGCATTAAGTTGCTTTTGGTTATCAGTCCCTTCATCAATCATTATTGGCATTGTGTAATCGGGTAATGCACTTTCGTGACCTTGCAGTACTCGCCGGCTCTTACCTGTTTTAGTATTAACGATAATAAGGGCGGCTTGCTTGCCATTTCCGCCATCCGCAATACCTTCATCAGCGATCACCAATGTATTGTATTTGCTCGATATAGCTAAATCATTAAGTTGAGATTGAGCAACCGATATAGGGCTAGGTAAATAAATAATTTTATTAAGCTTATTGTTTAGCGCATCCCATGCTATCAGCTTTGGCGTAATACGCGGTTGCGCCTGGCCTGAGTCGAGTATCCATACATTACCTCTGTCATCAGCTCTTACCCCTAATACCCAATTTAAATAGTTAGCGGGATTTTTTAAGCTGCCATCACTTTTATAAGGGGTTTGCATTTGCGCATTAGGAAATGGCTCCACATCACCACTTTTTAAAAGCTCCCCCACTTTTACTTTTGGGTTATAAAAAGGGTGATAACTAAAAATAAAGCGCTTGTTTTGTGTATACGTAATACCGCCCACAGCACCGTCGGTTTGTGCGTAAACCTCAGCGGGTACCGTGTCATTTGCAAAAGCCGAGGCACTTATTAGCAAGGCTATAACGCTTAGCCCTAATTTAGATTTATTTAAAAACATAATTTGCCCTACTTTTGCTTAATGTAATTAGCTGTGCCGTCTATCCAGTCTTGTCGAGCTGGGGCAAAAAAATCAATATCTACCGTATCTTGGGTAAAGTGAAATTCGTGCGGTACATTGGCCGGAATCACCATCATGTCACCCGCTTTCATAAGGTATTGTTTACCGCCAGAAAACACTTTAGCTTCGCCTGACATGATCCACGTCACTTGTTCATTCGGGTGTTTATGAAGCGGTACTTTGCCGCCTTTTTTAGCCACCCATTTTACAAACGTAGATTGCGTACCATGAAAATATTGGCGTGTTAAATATGGGCCCATTTGCTCTTTGGGTTGGCTGTCGAGATTAAGTAAAAAAGGGGCGTTGGTAATGTGCTGATTATAACTATCCATTATGCCCATTTGGGGTGCAGGCGTTATTTGCTGTTCAAGTTTACTTTGCGCTGCCCATACGCCACTGCTTGTTAAAGCAGTTGCTAGTAAAAGCGTGTTAATTTTCATAGTTTCACCTAAATAATAAACTGTGTGCGGCTGCACTGACTATTTAGGTAAAGTTTACAGGCTGAGGATTTTTGAAAAAGCCGCCTAGGCAAGAAATATTATCAAATAAAAACGAGTAATTAATTACTTATTGCACAATAAAAACCCAGCAATAAAGCTGGGTTTTACTTAGGTAATGCTTAAAAAACCTTAACTGACCTTTAATTCTTGCATTTGTATGTACTGTGCTAAGTCTTCAATCGTTACCACTG
>NZ_DCYU01000096.1:9463-33832 GCF_002331165.1 Pseudoalteromonas sp. UBA2102 | reverse complement strand
CTAGGCAGAACCCAAAGGGCAGCGTATGTTTGGCATTTATGCTTCGTTATCGCCTATTTATGGGGAGTAACCACACTTCATAGGCTCTGCCTTGCCTAAAAACCAAACATACTGCTGCAAATTCAAACGCCAAAGGTCAACACTCCCACGTTATTAGAACTAAGTGGAGGGCACTTAACTGACAAGCGGCTCAAAACCATTGCGGTGTGAGCTTAGTGCTAAGCAATAAAATTATAATGCGTTAGCGATGCTTTAAATTGAGGGCGCATAATACGCTGATATAATTAAAATAATTACCCATAATTTATTTGAAACACTTTATAAAAACTATTAATAATGCAGTGCAATTTGCAGGCAATAAAAAGCTCGGCGTATTAGGCCGAGCTTTAATGGTTGGGAGAGAAACTGTAATTATTTGGCAGTGGGTGTCGGTTGAACACTTATAGGCTGCGATTTACCAAGTAGCTTACGGGTAAGGCGCTTAGCGTCTTCTAATGCTACGTATTGGCAAGGTATAAGTATTAAAGTAATTACCGTGGCAAATAGCACACCAAAGGCCAGCGATACCGCCATAGGAATAACTATTTTAGCCTGTAAGCTGGTTTCCATAATAATTGGCATTACACCAATAAATGTAGTGATTGAGGTAAGCAATATAGCTCTAAAGCGCTTTGCACCGGCTTGCATAACGGCCTGTTTTACGGCCATGCCTTCTGCGCGTGCTTTGTTTACAAAATCAACCATTACGAGTGAGTCGTTTACGACTATGCCCGCTACGGCAATAATGCCAAACATAGACAGCCCGCTCATGGTCATACCTAATATTACGTGACCAAACATAGCACCTACTACACCAAATGGAATAACCGACATAATAATAAGCGGCTGCGAGTAAGAGCGAAGCGGAATGGCCAATAAGGCAAATATAATCATCAGCGATATAGCAAAGTCGCGTAACTGCTCATCGGCGCTGTCCATTTCTTCTTGTACGCGCCCAGCCACATTACTTTTAACGCCTGGGTAGCTTTTAAGCAGTGAAGGTAAATAGGTATCGCGAATTTCTTGTGCAATAGCAAACGGCTCAACTTGGTCAGTATTTACCGCTGCCCACACATTAACAGTACGGTTTGAGTTTTCACGACGAATACGGTTTACACCATCTACTAGTCTAACTTCGGCTACTTCGCTTAACGGTACTTCTGCGCCGGTTGGGGTAATAATACGCGCATTTTGAATGTTGCTAATTGAGTTACGCTCGCTTTCTGGGTAGCGTATCATTACTTTAATTTCTTCGCCTTCGCGTAAAATACGCTGTGCTTCTAATCCGTAGTAACTAAAGCTTACTTGCGATGCAACATCGGCAAGTGTAAGTCCCATGCTGTACGCCAGTGGTTTTAAATCTAGCTGTACTTCGTCGGTGGCACTTTGCAGTGAGTCGTTTACATCGCCTACACCTTCCATGCTTTGTAGTTTAGCTTTTAATTTACCGGCTACTTCTTTTAGCTCATCGGCATCTTTGCCTTGTAGCCTAAAGCTTACGTCGCCGTCATCACGTCCGCCGCTAAAAATATTATCTTGAATATTAAGCGTTTTAACACCTGGAAGCGGGGGCATTTGTTCGCGCCACAGGGTGCTTAATGCAAAGGTGTCGATAGGGCGCAAGTGTGGCTCTACTAAAATAGCCATAATGTTTGCTTGAGTACGCCCACGTAAGCTTACCGATAAATCGCGGATCATGCTTTGGCCGTATTGCTCTTCAAGCTCTTTATCTACTTTGAGTAATACATCTTCAATTTTACGAGCCGTTTCAAGGGTGGCTTGCTCCGAAGAGGCCAGGTTCATTTCAAGCGTAATACGCGGAAAATCATGCGGTATTTTAGGGTTAGGCACAAACTTAACTAAGCCGCCTGCAAACATACCTGCACTGACTATTAATATACATAAAAAGCCAATAATTACGGTATAACGATAATGTATACAATGACCTATAAAAGGCGTGTAATAGTTTTGTACAAAGTGTTTTAAGCCACTATCAACCACATTACGCAGTTTATGTAATGGGTTTTTAGGGTTAGGTTTACGTGGGTTCATGGCTGCAATATGCGCAGGTAATATTAGCTTTGATTCAATCAGCGAGAAAATCAAACACAATATAATAACCACACCAATGGCTTTAGAAAACGCAGCGCCTGGGCCCGATGCCATAGCTTGCGGTAAAAACGCCGCGATAGTGGTTAAAACACCAAAAGTGGCAGGCATTGCAACGCGCTTAACTCCGCGAATAACATTATCAAGGCTATGGCCGTGTTTTTCTATTTCGGCACTGGCAGACTCACCCACGACTATGGCATCGTCGACCACAATGCCAAGTACAATAATAAAGGCAAATAACGACACCATGTTTATGGTGATGTCTAAAAAGCCAATTGGCATAAACAAAAAGGCACCTAGAAAAGACACCGGTAAGCCCATCATTACCCAAAAAGCTAAACGCAGCGGTAAAAACAGTGCCAGCACTATCATTACTAAAATACCGCCCCATACCATGTTGTCGATCATCATATCGAGTCGACCTTCAAGGTAGTAAGTTAAATCAACAATAGGGGAGAGCTTTACGCCTTGTGGAAGTTTCGATTGTTTTTCTGCCATGTAGCCTTTAAGAATTTTAGCTACATCGGTAATGTCTTGATCTTTTGAGGCATCTACTTCAAACGTGAGTGAGTTTTTACCGTTATATTTAGAGTAAAGTAAGCCTTCTTCAAAGCCATCATTAATCGTTGCTACATCGCCTAAGTTAATCTGTGCGCCATCGGCAAGCGTTATAAGCGGAAGCATTGCAAATTCACCACCACGGTAAGCTTGTTTTTCAACACGCATTGAAATATAGCCAGTGTCAGAGCGAATTTGCCCTGCCGACATATTGGTAGAAAAATTTTGCACCGCACTTGATACATCTCTAAAAGTTAGGCCATATTCACGTAGTTTGTCGGGGCTTATTTCTATGCCTATTTCGTAATCTAGGCCACTGTAAAAGTCGACTAAATTAACGCCAGGTAAGGCGAGTAGTTCATCTTTTATGTCGTTACCTAGCTCTTTAAGCTGGTAGTAACTCATGTCGCCATAAAGCGCGAGGATCATCACCTCTTGCTGAAATTTTTCTCGTTGAATAACAGGGCGTTCCATTCCTGCCGGAAAGGTATTAATAGAGTCAACTTGCGCTTTTATTTCGTCTAGGGCTTCTTGTAGGTCGTATTTTTCTTCTATTTCTACCCACGCTTGCGCATAACCTCGGTTAGAGTAAGTGATTAAACGTTTTATACCCTCGGTGCCCTCAAGGTTTTCTTCAATTTTTATGGTTATGCCTTCTTCAACCTCTTGCGGGGCTGCGCCTGGGTATACCGCTTGAATACTCACCCAGTTACTTTCAAACTGCGGAAATGCCTGTTTACGAATTGTCAGTGCTGTTAAAAGCCCGCCAATAAGTATAAAAATCATGATGAGGTTTGCCGCCACTGGATTACGTGCAAACCAAGCAATTAAGCCTTTTTCTGAGGTACTCATGGTGTATCCTCTTTAAGTGCTAATTGAGTCACATCGCTTTTAGGCTCAGTGCCTTCCAGCTTAACCGCCATGCCTTCTGTTGGGTATTCAAGGGCAGAGGTAATAAGTTGCTCACCACTGTTTAAGCCTTGGTCCGCAATCACCATACCGTTTTGTTCACGTACAATATTAAGCGTTTTAAAACTCAGGGTGTGATCGTCGTTTAAAATAGCAATTTTGTTATTTTTAACTAAATGGTGCGGCACTATAATCGCGTTATCAAGCGCGCGGCCTTTTATGGTGGCATTTATATAAGAGCCAAAACGCAGTGGTTTGGTGTTATCAGCGTACGGAGTTGGTAACTGGGCAACTAAATAGCTCATACGGCTGGTTTGATCTACCACACCTTCACTTCGTACAACCTTGGCTTGCCAGGTTGTTTGCTTGCCGGCAAATTCAGCGTTAAGCGTAACCAATGCGCCAATACCGCCGTTATCTAAGTATTGCAGCTCTTTATCTGCAACCGGTAAACGTACCTCTGCAACTGAGGTAGCGCTTAGCTCGCCAAACTTGCTACCCGCACTAACCACTGAGCCTAAGCTAATGGTGCGTTGGTTTATTATAGCGTCGTAAGGAGCTTTAATGTACGTGCGTTCTAAATTACGTTTAGTGCGTTTTACACGGGCTTGGGCAGAGCGAAAGTTTGCCATTTTTTCTGCAAGTTGTGGTTTACGTAAATAAAGCTCCGATGCAATTGCATCGCTTGAGTCTGATTTAATACGTTCCCATTCGGCTTTAGCTACGTGAGCTTGCGCGCGTTCTATTTCGAGCGCTGAACTTGCTTGGGCAAGGCCTGCTTCGGCCTCAATTAAATCAGCCTCGTAATCATTTGGATCAATTCGTGCTAAAATATCGCCTTGCTTAACAAACGCGCCTTCAACAAATTGTTCGGCTACTGAAATAACTTGCCCGCTTACTTGTGCAACCAGTTCTGTACGGTCTTTAGGTTTTACTACGCCGTACGATTTAACATCGAGCGTTATTGCATCAATGTTTACGTTTTGCGCAGCAACAAGTGGGCGAGTGTCTTGCTCTGGTTTTTCTTCTGGTGGCGTTTTCATGGCTGAAAGGCCAAAAGCGAGTGCAATCCCGGCTGCTAAAACCGCGACTGGTAATAAAATTTGTTTTTTAGTAGCCACAAGGCATTCCTTCATATATTTGGTGACAAGGCAATAATACGCAATAAAGTGTTTACAAGGCGTTTTAAGATGTAACAAAGCATTACATATGTGTATTACAGATAAATAATGGGCTAGGCAGGGTGTAAATTTAAATACAAAGGCCTGGCTTTAACTAACAGAGGTATTTATGAAAACAGAGCCTATGGCATGTCGCTTAGGCTGCGGCGCATGTTGCATTGCACCGAGTATTAGTTCGCCAATACCCGGTATGCCAAACGGTAAAAAAGCCGGAGAGCGTTGTATTCAGCTTGATGAGAACAATTTATGTAAACTATTTGGCGATGAAAGCCGCCCTAAAGTATGTAGCGATTTTAGCGCCACGCGCGATGTATGTGGGTCAACTAATGCAGAGGCTCTAGCGCTTATTACCGAACTTGAGCAGTTAACCTAGCTTACGAAGTCAATACACATATATTTACATTTATCTATTACTGAGTAATTTTTTAAGTAATTAAAAGCTGCGCTGTTCACGCGAGCAAGCTCTGCGTCTACCGCAAATGTGTAGATATATGGTTGTTTTGTAGACGTGAAGCTTGCTTACGTGACAGGCAAAGCCTGTAAAAGTGGATTATTTACAAAGAGGGCAAGAGGCGCGGGGCTTTTAGAGGAAGAGATTAACTTTAAGCAGTAGTTGCCTTTTGTTTTCTCATTTACTACTCATTAGCTTCTCTTTGTGCAACTTTTTAGCTTTGCTTTATATAAAAACGCGCTGCTTTTACTGGCTTAAGGCCATAAAGTGAGTAACTCACAAAGAGGGCAAGAGGCGCTGCGCTTTTAGAGGAAGAGATTGATTTTAAGTATTGGTTGGCTTTTGTTTTCTCATTTACTGCTTATTCGTTTCTTTTTGTGCAACTTTTTTGCTTAATATAGAGCTTTTATAAAAAACACAGCGTCTACAAACCAAAGTATAAATTGAGTTTGTAAACGCCGCTTTAATTTTACCAACTGTACGTTGCGCTTAATGTATATTGTTCACCACGCCCTGGTGTACCAGGTATTTCTTCAAACGACTCATCCCATAAGTTATCTGCCGCTAAAGTAATAAATAAATTGCTTAACTGAGGCGGGGTTATTTTAAGCGTTAGCTGGGTAAATAACGCGTTGTCGTCGCCGTTTCTAAGTGCATTTTTGTGTTGTGTACGCCATTCGTTATCTATTCTAAATTCTAAAATATCAGTTGGGTTATACACAGCGCCAAGTGTTAAACGGTGATCGGGGAAGTTTAACGCGTAAAAACTGGCATCAATATCGGCAGCGCCGTAGTTCTCTGATTTATGTAAATAGGTGTAGCTAGCAATAAGTTTTGCTGTATCAAAGTGCTTAGTCGCTAAAAATTCAACCCCTGCAGTATCAATATCAACCGGGTTTGCAAAGCGCGCCGAGGTAGAGTCAAAATTAAAGGTCCAATCGGTTAAGTTATTATCTTTTCGATAAAAAATAGCCGAGTTTAACTGCCAGCTTTGCTCTTCAAGTAATAAACCTAGCTCTAAGTTTGAAGTAGCTTCGCGTTCAAGGTTGTAGTTACTTCTAAATAATCCGCCAGAATCGCTGCCGCCAATAGCTGTATAGCCTGCAACTTGACTCGCCTGCGCGTACGATAAATAAACACTTTGCGCTGTGCCGTCATTATTTTGGGTATTTAAGGTTATATCACCAATGGCTGATACTTCAGCATCATCACGGTTTGTATCGTCATACGCAGCCCCTAAACGAAATATAAGCTGTTGGTTAGCTTTTAGCGCCATAGTGTATTGGGGCAATACGCTCAGCTTATAATATTTTCGTGAGGTAAAATTATTTTCAAGTGTGGTTGATTCAATCGAGTCATCAATAAATTGTGCTGAGTAATTGATTGCAAACGCATTGCTTTGTGCATGGCGACCCGAAAGAGCAAGCGACTTAACCTCGCTTTTATGAAACGCTTCGAATGCACTTGGGTTTTCGCGCGAGTAAATATAGTGATCGTCATGGGTGCGGTAATACGCCGATACTTCAAAATTACTGTTTTTAGCGTAGGTTTGTTTGTGATTAAGCATCCAAAGGCGGGTTTCTAAATCTTCAGTTTCGTTAACGCCAAAAGGGGTATACAAGTTAGGCCAGCCAAAAAACTTATCTTGCGAGCCATAAAATAAATCGGTTTGGCTATTCTTACTTGCCAATTGCACGCGAGCTGAGGCGCGCGAAAAGTCATGGTCACCATTATCAATAGTGCCATCACTTTGCGAGTGAGAATATTCACCTTCAAAACCTAAGGTATAGTCAGCTAAGCTATCAAGTTGTGTGTTTTTAGCAGCATGAATGCTTTGAAGATTAAAGTCGTTCGTACCAGTACCAAGCGATACACTACCGCCAGTAATAATCGGTTTCCAACCAAACGAAACCGTACCTACAGAGCTGTTCATACCGTACAGTGCGTTATCGGCACCGGTTAAAACTGCTGGGCCGCTTAGCATTTGCGGTGCAATGGGAATTTCAGCAAAATAATGACCAGATTGCGGGTCAAGCAGGGTAGCACTGCCTACTCTAAAGCCGGTGTTTTCAAAAATACCGCCACGAATAGTTACATCAGCTTGTGCCTCAGCCATATTTCGTGATTGAAGATCTACACGCGGATCGTATTCTAAATTAGAAATAGGCGAGTCAAATGTACCTACAGGCAGTTTATTCGCAGTAGGCGAAGCCTCCACTGTTATTTGCTCGATTGAAGACTCATCAGATAACGTATTAGCATAAGCAAATGGAGTAACGCTGCATAATAGTGCAGGCAATATAATGTATGGTGTGCGGTTCATGTGTTTCTCGTCGTTTTTTTATTTGTAGCTGCGGTTACAATTAATTTCAAAGCTCATATTTGAGCATGATAAAATAGCCAAATGTAACAGCAGTCATTTTGTGCGCGATTGTACATTAATTTGTTAATATCTGCATTTGATAACCATTCACACTTTTCTCATTAGGTAACATTTATAATGGATATTAAAGAACACAATACTATTTACTTTGCTGGTGGGTGCCTATGGGGCGTACAAGAGTTTATGAAACACTTACCAGGTGTTGTTAGCACACAGGCAGGGCGCGCTAATGGTACAAGTAAAACTACAGATGGCGAATATGATGGTTATGCTGAATGCGTAAAGGTAATTTTTGACCTAAACGCCGTTAGCTTAAATAAGCTGTTTGACTACTTTTTTGAAATTATTGACCCACACAGTATTAACAAACAAGGGGATGACGAAGGCCCTAAATACCGCAGTGCTATTTACAGTAAACACCAAACCCATTTAGACGCAGCAAACAGCTATATCAAAAAGCGCAGCGATGCCGATAAAATTGTAGTTCAGGTAGAGCCGCTAACCAATTACGTACCAAGCGATCCTGAGCATCAAGACCGTTTAACCAACCACCCAGATGACTATTGCCATATACCTTTTGATTTATTGTATAAATACAAAACGACTTAATAAAAACTATTGTTTATTTTTTCTTTGAGCTTTTTTGCTTAGCTTTTTCTCTTTTTTACGCGGAAACATTTCTCTGCTTAGGTACGGTACTGCTAAAAAAAAGATCCCACATCCTAAGTAAAAGAAAAGGTTAAAAAGATAAGCAAATGGAGAGGTCGAGAAAAAATAAACCTCAGATTCAACACGATAATCTGTTGGTGTAAGCACATAACCGTCGTATATAGATTTTACTGCGATTATGATGGATAAGGAGCCTATAGCTAAAAAAAACAAGGAGAATGCTATTTTATTTAATAACATTCTGGTATTACTAATATTAGCGTGTTTTATTTTTGGCTTCTTTTTTGTTTTTTTATTATTTGATTGCTTCATGCTTACCAAAAAAAGTAATAATCATAGCTATAAATATTCCAACAAAGCCTACGGTTGAGAAAACTAAACTATATTCACTTTGAATACTGAAAATATTTAGAAGACTAGTTATTAATAAAAGTAATATTCCAGCAGCTTTTATAATTTCTTGTGTTTTATTCAAACGTATCCATGTTTGACAATATGGGCACTCGACTTCAAAAAATATCCCTTTTTTATTGGTATTTTTTATTTCCGTACTTTTGATCTTATGATGGCAACAAGGGCATGTAGGTTTCATTTTAATCCTTTATTTAACCTTTTTAATTTCTCTTAAGACCCTAAAACCAATAGAGTTAGCTCTCGAATTTATAGTAAAACCCATTCTAAGTGAGTGATGCACATGAGGCTGTGGCATGGTCCAACTAGCCCCTTTAACCGTTTTATTCTTACAGTTAATTATTTTAATAGGAGCAATAGTCTTTGTTGCATTGTTATGATTATCTACATAACAGTCCTCTACCCACTCATAGACATTAGAAGTGACGTCGTATAAGCCAAAAGGGTTTGGCTTTAAAATACCTACATGCCAAGGGTGTCCTAAATCAGCCCCCTTTGGACAACCCCCTAAATCTCTATCGCAGTGATCAATGCCTTGTTCATAATCATTACCCCACCAAAACTTACTCGTTGATCCAGCGCGAGCTGCGTATTCCCACTCAACTTCGCTAGGCAGGCGATAAATATTGCCAGTTTCTTTGCTCAACCACTTTGTGTAAGCAACAGCATCAAACCAAGATATATTTACAACAGGTTGCTTACCACGCCCCCAGCCTTCATCGTTAGGACACGACCTAATTCCGGTTTTACAAAACTGATCATATTGTGCAAAAGTAATCTCGGTTTCACTTAGTGCATAGCTTTCTTTTATTACTGCTTTAAAAATAGGGGCTTCATCTTGAAAAGAGCGAAAATTTTCACCGCCTATGGTGCCTGTACCTGGCGGTATTATTACCATTTTAGGTGATAATTCACCGCTTTTAAGTTTATCTTGTATATAAGTGATTTTATGGTTAGAGATTTTAAAACTAGGCCAGCTAATATTAAAAAAGCCGATACTGAACCCAATCAAAATTAAAATAACAACGAGATATTTAACTTTTAATTTATTTAACATATATCACTCTGTAGTTATGCCAATAATATAGCTTGCTGAATTTCTTATTTTATTATGTAAGCCATTTACGCTTCCATACATCGTGGCTGCAGTTCCTGCTCCAGTAGCTAATGATGTTTTAGTTAGAAATGCCTTGTAAAAAGAGCTTCTGATTAACCTCTGTACTTGTGCCTGAGTGTATACCTTTGTTGCTTTAGTGCCATCATCGAGAAGAGTTTGCCCTCTCAAAACTTGCTTAAGTAATTTTTGGTTTTTGATTAACTCAGGCTTTTTAAGTTTCAAAAGTTCTACTGCAAGCTTTTTACGATTTTCCCGAGTCATTCCTTTATACATTTTTAATAGTTTATTCTGTCCTAAAGCTTTATTTTGACTAAATTTAACGAGTAAAGAACCAGCTTCTAAACCTGCTTTAGTTAAGTCGGCAACTTGAATAACATCTAATGTAACCATCAAAGTTGAAAAAGTAGGAGATGTATCAAGCCATTGGTTATATTCTGCATTGCCGCTTAGGTGATTAAATACACGCCCAGTACTAACTCCACATTGAAAAGTGGCGGCGGTAGTAGATGTCAAAGTTAATGGAATCGCAGCCCATGTAGCACCGAAGCTTGCAGCCCCGCCTCCCATCTCTGCAAATACTAACACCCAACCTGATGCGGCTCCGGCACACGAGACAAAAGCATTAAATGATTCATCGTAAAGTGAGGAATTAATTTTATCTATTCTTTTATCGGCTTTCATTTGTTTAGGAAAAATATATTCGCGAATATAAATATTTTTCCTATCTGCTCTGCAACTTACTCTTAATATTTTACTGTTATAATGGCTACTTGGATTTAAAAGTAAACTACCAGGATTTACAGAGAGTTTTGCAATACTATCTTTCTCGGCCTCGAAGATAACGCCAGCGTGTCTAAATTCTGGATCAGAGTCTAATGAAGCAAACATTTCACGTAAGACTTCCTTAGGGAATAGATTTTTAATTTTAAGTTCGAAGGTTGGATCTAATGACATATTATTTATTCCTTTAAATATTTGTTCCCAATTTATCATAATACTTATCAGATTTAAATTTCTTCCTTTGAATATTTTGCCAAATTAACGACGGTGCGCTAATTAAGACTGGGTATTATTTTTACCCACAAAAAAGCTCACATAATGTGAGCTTTTTAAAACTTATTTAACGCTAATTTTAACTTACTGCTGCTTTTGCGGCGGGAAGTTGCTTAAAATATTAGCGACTGTTTCTTTAATTGATGCTTCGCGTTGCTCAGGCGATTGTTTTTTCTTTAAACGGCCTTCTTTTGCGCCGCGCCATACAAGTTGGTTTGATTCGCGGTCAATAATATCAATTACTAACGTACCCACTTCGTATTCGCGGGCGCTAATATCGCGTTGAAAACCCGTACCCCAGTATCCCCAACGTGCGCCGTAACCTACGTTAAAGCTGTCTACTTCTAGCTCTTTATCTACCGATGCATGATAGTTAACTAGTACGTCAGCTTGGGCTGGGTCTACTAAGCTCATACCTAATGTTTGGCTAAGCTCTTTATTAACGGCAGTACGTACACGTTTTTCCATTAAGCCGTTAATTTGGTAGTTTGTGGTGTCTTTGGTTAAGCTCGCGTTTTCTACCCAAGCAAATGTTTTAAAATTACTAAAGTTGGCTGATTTGTCGTAATCCCAGTCTGGGGTTTGCGTACAGGCTGTAAGTAATGTCAGCGCTGCAACAATAAGTATATTTTTCATTACCTTTGCTCCAATGAAATGCGTTAATTTAAAATAACACACATCGTTTAAATGTGTATTAGTTTAACGTCCTATATTTTAGTTTAGTTAGTTTGCCTTAACGGCCAATTAATTGTGTTCAACTTCAATCCAGTCTTTTTCGTCTACCCAGTTTTGGGCGCCATCTTTTACTGAACGAATAGGTACAATGTAATCACAGCTTACCTGCGGCTTAACCGAGGCAAAAATTGGCACAAAGCCAAAGCTCAGTGCCGTTTCTATGATTGCTTTTTGGTTTTGCGGATCAATGTCGGCCGCTTCATCAATATAAATAGGTATACGGTAAAGGTTTTGTTCCTGATCGCTTAATAAGTAACGAATAAACAACATGCCACATAATAACTTAATAGTAATACGGGTCCCGTTTGAGCCAGCTGAGTCTATTTTTTCAAAGTGTTCGGTTTCGCCAGCGCGGTTAACCACTTCAAAACGAATATCAAATAAGTCAGTTAATGTAAGGCCTGCTTTGTCGGAGGCAAGTTTTATTAGGTGATCTTTTGCTTCGTTTACCGCGCTTTCGCTGTAAGGTTCTTGGCTTAATAAATCAAGGGTGTCGCCTTGTTCAAACTGATGCGACGTGCTGATAATGGTATCAATACTATCAACCAGCATTTTGCGCGGTATTACGTTAATTTTAAACGCTTGAAGGTTAGAAATACGGTGCTGGCTTATGCCTTTATTAAAGCTGTTCATTTCGCGGCGAAGGCGGTCTAAGTCTTCGCGCAAGCCTTTAATTGTGGCGGCTACTTCGGTCAGGGCTACGCGGCCTTGGCGCTCAACGGCATCGCGTTCGTTATCAAGGTTATGAAACGCGCTAATCAACTTTTGGTATTTAGTAAATTCGTCGTTTTCGTTATCGAACTTAGTAATACCCGCGTTATATACATGCAAATAGGTATTACGCACGTTTATGTCAAAGTTGCGCAGCTCTTGGCAGTCTTTATTAAAGTGATGTACTAGGTCGCTTAAGTTATCAAAGTCGACTGTTATATCAATCATATACGGGGTTACTTTACCGCTGTATAAATCAAGCGTGTGGTCGATTCGCTCGCTTTTAACTTGGCGTAGGCGCTCGGTTTGGCGATTAATTTGCTCTTGCTTAGATTTAATTAACGAGCGCCTGTCAGCAATTGAGCCACTATTTTTTTGAATGTCTTGCAGGTAGTCGTCAACTTGTTCGCGCTCTGCTAATAACTGCTCTTTTAGCATGGATTGCGCTTCTACCGATTGCTGCATTACCTCGAATTGCTCTAAGCGTTTTAGTGCGCTCTCTGCGCTCATTAGCTCATCGTAAAGCGCATCTTTTTCTTTTTGTTTATCGGCCACGTTAGCGGCTACTTCGCGCTGTTGTTTAAACTCTTTTAACGAGCGTTCCAGCGCGTTTAGCTGAGCGCTAAGCTGGGCTTTGTTTTCGCCGCTTTGCATTTGCACTGGGGAAAGTTTTTTAAGTTTAATGCTTGCCCCTGGTAGGGTTAGTACACCGCCTTTAACGTTTTCGCTTAATAACGATAAAAATTCCCCAAAGGCGTCTTCATCATCAATGGTTATATCGCCATTACTGGTGGTGGCAAACGAGAGAATATCGGGGTTTAAAATCCGCGATATTTCTTCTACCTCTTTAAGTGATAGGTCTTCGCGCATTCGAGTAAACAAATTAAACTCAAGGTTTTTAAGCTGCAGTTTTAAGCTTTTAATTTGCTTTTGGGTCTCGCTAATGCGGTAATCAAGCGTGTGTAGGCTTTGCCCTTGTGCGCTGGTAATAGAGTGCGAAAGTGACTCGTAGTCTTGCTTAAGTTGGCCAAGGTTGGCTTTAAGGGTGGCTTTATTTACCAGTTCAAATTCGCTTTTAAGAGCGCTGTAATCTAAAAACCATTGCTCTATTTGGGTTTGCCTGCGCTCTATATCGCGCGATTGCTGTACGTATAAGCTTTGCTTTTGCTCAAACTCGTGTTTTTCGTGCTCTATGTCTTCAAGGGCAATGGCTAGTTCGCTTAGTTGCTCTTCTTGGTAGGTATCAAAGTCTATTAATGCTTGATCAATTTTAGGCGCGTAGGCCGCTAACTTACCTTTAAGCACGGTTTGGTTTTCAAGCATAGATTCAAGCGCTGTTATTGGCTCTTGCATTGATTCAAGCGCTTTTAATTCGCGTTTAGCGCGATTTACTTTATCAAACGAGCGACGCCATACTTCGTAAAAGTCCACTTTAGAGTTAGACATATGGCGTTCAAACACACGTAGCATAAAGCGTTTAACATCGCTTGCACCCAATTTGTGTAAGTTAAGAATACGCCTAAAAATTTCTTTATAAATGGCGGAGTCTTGCACGTTATTTAGCGGGATCATTTTTAAATTAATGTCGCCGTCAAAAGGGGTTGCGCCGCCGGTAAGCAGGGCGTTTAGCTCTTGTGCTTTAAGCTCTATAGGGTTGTAACCTTGCGTTTTTAAATGATTAAACAGCTTGGTAAACTTAATAATGGTATTACCTTGCGTGTACTGCGCTAAATCAAGTTCGCCCTGATAACAAAAGTACTGATGCGCGTAACCGGCTATTTTACCAAGGCCTGCTACACCAATAACCACCGAGCCATGGGGGAGGTTGGCTTCAAGCAAGATGTACGACTGATCTGATGAAAAATAAAATTTACGGGTTTCATCTAAATCGTGCCCGTCCCATTCGGTTAAGCGTAAATCGTTTATTAGCGGAAATTGCAGGGCGTTTATAACCGAGCTTTTACCGGTATTGTTTGGCGCACAAATAGAGCTGCTTTTATCAAGCGGAATAACACATTTTGCATAGCCTGCGGTATTAAGTAGGGCGAGTTTACTTAGTCCGTATAAGTTTTTCATTGCTCGTCCTCTGTAATGTAGGTTTCTTCGTTTACTTCCATAAGTGCATCAATATAGCGGTGAATAGGCGCTTGTAGCATAAAGCCGCCTTCTACTTCGCGGGCAAGGCCTAAACGTACCATGCGCAGGTATACATCTTTTCGTAAATCTGAGCCCGAAAATATCTCAAGTTGATCAAACAAGTGTTTATTAATTTGCACTAAGGTTTGCATCAGTTCTAAGTCGTTTACTTCATCAAATAGGGCACGCATTGGGTCTTTACCCGTATTGGCAAAGTGCTCAATTAAAATGTAAATAGTCAGTGCAATAGCACGAGATATTTTACCCATGTTTGGCGTGCTTTCGTCGCTGGCAAAGTAGTAAAAGCCGCGGCTGTCGTGTTTTAAATCGTGGCCAAGGGCGCTAAATAAGGCGCTGTAAGATTCTATGTGCTGGTCAAGCTCTTGCCACATTACGTTGTCTTGTTCGCAAATATGGTAACCCGCACCTAATTTTTTATTAATGGCTTGTAGGTGCGTAAGCTCGTCTAAGTTTATATGTGTCATGTGTTACTCGTCTGCCTGTGTATCTGGCTGAGGCGCAGAATTAAATGGGTATAACGAAAAATGCTGGCCGGCAATTTTTACGCGTGTTTTTTCATCGCTTTGGCTAATGTGAATTTCACTGTCGCTGACTAGTTTTTGATATAAAAATAGCATTTCGTCGGCGTCTAATTCTGGGTAGCTTTCATCTAAAAATTGCAGTAATGGCTGGGGCTTTTTACGTTTTTTATTAAAGCGTTTTGCAAAGCTTGTTTTAACATCGTGGTAATCAGGAATGTTTGGCGTAACAAATGCCGGCACGTCTTGTTGCTCTGGGAGCTGGTATTCTTCGTGTTCAAATTCTACCAAGCTTGCCATATAGGCAACTATATGACGCTGCTGGCCAAGCGAATAACGCTGCGCATCGCTTACAAAGTTTGGTTGTACCGCGCTTAGCATGTTGTCTACGCCATTTTTACGCACAAGGCCCAGCACTTTTGCTGCCTGGCGGGTAATTAGGTTATTACGGCGTAGCTCTTCGCGCAGTGGCATAAGCATATCGGCACTTTTGCGTAAGCTTTCTCGGCCAACTAAATGCATTTCGAGTATCCGAGTACGCAATTGCTCAAGCATACGTTTGTCGTTGTAGGCTTTACCTGAGCGTTCAATGTGCTCTATTTGCTTACTTATTTGTTGCTCAATAAGTGTAAAACAGGCATGAAAGTCACCGCGAATATCGACCATTTCAAGCATCGGCTCTATGTATTCGTCAAAGGCTTCTATTACCGCTTTGTAGCGCTTTTGCAAAGATTGCACCGCGTGATCAGATTTAGCTTGCTCAACAATGTTTAAAATAGCGTTTTCGTTGTGCGCGTAAAGCTTCATTATTTTACGCACCCGATCATCCATAATGCGGCTATAGCGGCGTAAATCGTCATAGTCTTCTATTTCGCCGGCATTATCTAATCGGTTTCCTAGGCGTGCTAAATCATCAACCAAAACGCTAATTTCTTGTGCTAAACCTAGGTGTTCTTCTTGTAATAAAAAGGTCGCAAAATCGGCAATGGCGCGGTTTATTTCAAGCTGGGATGATTTAGCCAATGGAATAAGTATATCTTGATTGAGCAAACGATTTGTTTCTTTGTAAATGCGCTCGTTTGTCCATGTGGGCTGTTTTTGCTTAATAGCGTTTTGCACGTCTTTGAGGCTAAAGTCGGCCATTTTAAAACGTTTAAATAATAGCTCTAAAACACCCCAATGTTCGCTAAGGGTGTTAAGCAGCTTTTTAGCTGGGATCATAATGCGGTGATACATCCTAGTAATGAGTTAACTACGCTTAAAGCAGAGCGTAGTTTTTATATTTTTATAATAAAAAGTACTCGTTATTAACTGGCTTAATTTACACATTTTTTTAGCTGGCGTACAGGCGAGTTACATTAAGCGCTGTAAAAGTAGCCAGCAATGTAAACCCGGGCTAAATTATTCGCGTTATATTAACTAAAACACCTTGACAGCTAGACGTCTAAACGATAACTTTCAAAGCCCCGCTACATAGTGGGGTTTTGTTTTATTAGCCACAGGTTAATACAACATTCAGAAGAGGTGCGATACTTAGGTATTTAATGGTAGGTGACGAACGCCTATAACCATTAAAGAGGGAAGTACTCGCCGAGGAAAACAAGGTTACGTCAACCGAGTTTTTCGGTTTATGGGGCTGAATCCCCAAAACTGTCACCAACTTAGGTGGAGAGCTTCTGGCAGCGGACACATCTTATTTGCATTCCTTTGCCAAGTTCTTCTTGTTTTTTAGCGGTTTGGATACCGCGAAAGGAGACGAAATGACTACCCAATCAGTGCCACAAACAGTATCAGGCGCAAAATCAGATTACATCGTTGCCAAATTTGGCGGAACCAGTGTTGCAAACTTTGAAGCGATGAGTCGCTGCAGCGAAATTATTGTTGCAGATAAAAGCGTACGTATTGTAGCTGTGAGCGCCAGTGCCGGCGTAACTAACCACTTAGTTGCACTGTGCAAACCCGACCTTAGTAAAGAGCAGCGCCAAGCACACATAGATGGCGTATTGGCTATTCAACAGGCTATTTTAGATGAGCTGTCGCTTGATGCCGATTTAGCCGTAGGTTTTAACGAGACGTTAAAAGCGTTTCAAACGTTAGCCCTTGAAACACTCACCACTGATCAACAACACGATGAGCTGCTTAGCTTTGGCGAGCGTTTATCGTCTTATTTATTTGCTCAAGTGCTGCGCTTAAAAGGCTTAAATGCAGATAGGTTTGATGTACGCAAAGTGCTTAAAACTGATAGCCAATTTGGTAAAGCAACGCCCGATGTTGCGGCCACTGCACAAGCTGCTAAAGACCTGTTAATTCCGTTATTAGATGAGCAAGTAATAGTTACACAAGGGTTTATTGGTAGTGATGAATTTGGCCAAACCACAACGCTTGGCCGTGGTGGCTCTGACTACAGTGCGGCGTTATTAGCAGAGGCTATTAACGCTAAAAGTGTACACATTTGGACCGATGTAGTGGGTATTTTTAGCACCGACCCGCGTTTATGCGCTAAGGCAACGCCAATTGCTCGTTTAAGCTTTGATGAAGCCGCAGAAATGGCGACATTTGGCGCAAAAGTATTGCACCCTGCGACTATTTTACCAGCAAGCCGTAGCCATATTAATGTATTTGTAGGCTCTAGCCGCGAGCCAGAGCGCGGGGGGACGTGGATTGAGCGTGAAAAATCGCAGCAGCCAGGTATTCGTGCCGTTACGCAGCGTAAAAACCAAATATTGCTAACGCTTAAAAGCCCAGAAATGTTATTAGCAAGTGGCTTTTTGGCCCGTGTATTTACCATTTTAAGTGAGTTTAATATATCGGTAGACTTAGTCACTACCTCAGAAATTAGTGTTGCCATAACCCTAGATAACGCGCCTAATGCCTCGCGACCTGAGCTTGAGCAAGCGTGTTTAGATAAATTGGCCGAATTTTGTCATGTATCGGTTGAAAATAACTTAACCCTAGTGGCGCTTATAGGCTCTGAAATACAGCTACGCCAGCACGAAATGAACCTAATGAACGTATTAAAAGAGTTTAATATTCGATTAATTTGTCATGGTGCAAGCAAGCACAATTTATGCTTTTTAGTAGAGCAAAGCGAATCAGATACCGTGGTACAAGCAATACACAGCCGATTATTAGAAAGCGCTGCTTAAGCTTTTAAAGCCAAGTTATTAAGTATCCAAGTTATCAAGTATAAAGCACCGCCAGTCGGTGCTTTTTTTATGCGCCACGCTTATATCAAACTCCTCATTGGCAACCGTTATGGTGTTACTCGATGCTGTAAGGTTTAACAAAGAAAATTCATCAAATACATTTGGGCTAAGCAATTGCGCTATTGGGCGGCTAGTTGCTTTAGCGAGTGCCTCTTTTAAGGTCCAAATTCTAAAAAAGCGGTGGGCTTGCTCTTTTATAGCCAAAGGCGCGGTAATTAAGGCAATTTCAGCCTTATGATAAAAATGCTTAGCGAGCTTTTCGAATGGGCGTTTTAAGTTAATTTTTTCAATATCAAAGCCAAACTCCGCCTTAGTAACATTAAGTGCAACGCCAACTAAGCCGTGCGAGTGCGAAATACAGGTATTTATAACGGTGTGGTTTATATGGAGCTGTAGTTTTGAGCATTCTTCATTAAAGTGGGTGCTCATTTTATTAAGCGGTATGTGTGCGTATTGGGGCTGAGCATGCTTTGCAAGTTGCTTTAGTAATATGCGCGATGCTAGATATTCTTGCTTTGCTTGCATGCGTTTACGACGATTTATAACGCTTAGCTCAAATGGGCTTAGGTACTGGGTTAAATCAAGGTGTTCTACATTAAGTGTGTTGGCATTAAACACTAAAATAGTATTGTTGCTAGGGGGTAAATCGCTATAAAAAGAGGGAGCAATACTTAGGGTGTTTTTAAAAAAGTGGTTAGTCATACGCGCTTAAAATAAGTGAGTGCTGTAATTATGAGCGGTTAACAGCGCTTATTTATGCCAAAAGCAATTTTATTACTCAGTTGGCATTAAATATGGTTTAATTCACAATAATCAAAGAATAACAGAATTTGTAGATGTATGGCACAAGTGCGTGATGGATTTCAAAGCCGTTTTGGTTTTGTTTTAGCCGCTGCAGGCGCAGCAGTGGGTTTAGGTAATATTTGGGGTTTTCCTACGCAGGCGGCCAACCATGGTGGCGGTGCATTTTTATTGGTTTACTTTGTAGTTATATTTTTACTTGCGCTACCTGCGCTTTATACCGAACTTTATTTAGGCCACCAAGCGCAAGCAAACCCAGTAAAAGCATTGGGTAATGCGTGGCAAAATACCAACAAAAAAGTAGGGGCTGCCGCAGGATATATTGGCCTTGCGGGCGCTGTGGTTATGCTTAGCTTTTATTCTATTGTAGCTGGGTGGATGCTCTCTTACGCGATAGAGCCTATTACTACATTTTTTGGTTTTACCGCAGCAAGCGAATTTTTGCACAGCGACTCTATGGTGCGTAATTTTATATTTACGCCGCTTATGCTTATTTTAACCGCCAGTATTATTTTAAAAGGGGTTAAATCGGGGATTGAAACCTGGTCACGTCGTTTAATGCCATTGTTGTTGGTGCTACTAATAGGCTTAATTTTTTATATAGCCAGTTTAGAAGGCGCCAGCGAAGGGTTTGCCGCTTATTTAATTCCTAATTTTAGCCAAGTGCTTGACCCAAATTTAATTATTGCTGCAATGGGGCAGGCGTTTTTTTCGCTCTCATTAGGGGTTGGCTGCATGATGATTTATGGCTCGTACCTGCAGCCAGATGCAAATCTGCCAAAACTAACTGCAAGCGTTGCACTACTTGATACCAGTGTGGCATTTTTAGCAGGTTTACTGATAGTGCCTGCAATTTATGTAGCGCAGCATAACGGGGTAGAGGTGTTTAGCGGCGGAAAACTTATAGGTGAAGGGCAGCTTATATTTGCTATTTTGCCTGAGCTTTTTAGTACCATGGGCGAAATTGGTTTACTAATTGGGTTACTGTTTTTTGTACTTATGTCGATTGCATCGGTTACATCTACTATCTCTACCACAGAAATACCAGTAGCGTTTTTAGTAGAAAACCACCGCGTAGACCGTACTAAAGCAACGTGGGCCGTTAGCCTAGTGGTGTTAATATGCGCTAGTGCAATAATATTAAATTTTGAGTGGTTATTTGGTTTAGTAATCATGCTATTTACTCAGTACCAACTACCACTTATGGGGCTATTTTATTTTATAACCGCAGGTTGGATGTGGAAACGCGGTAATAAGCTTCATAAAGCCAGCACCGGCACGCATTACTGGTTTGCTCAATACATTCGTTTTGTGTGCCCAGTATTAATGACTCTTGTTTTTGCAAACGTTGCGTTTGGCTAAAGTATTTTAAGCTTTACCCGTTATGTAAATAGCAAAACGGGTAAAGCTAAATTAATGGGCCGCGGCTTTATAAAACCTCATTGGTTAAAGGTCTTTGTTCATTAATTTCCATAGCGTTTTGTATGGTGGTATTGGCAATTTCGCTAAGGGCTTCTTGAGTAAAAAAGCCTTGGTGGCCAGTTATTAATACGTTTTTAAAACTAACTAAGCGCGAGAATATATCGTCTTGGTTTATCTCGTCGCTGTGGTTTTTAAAAAATAGCTCCGACTCCTGCTCGTACACATCAAGCCCTAAATACCCTAGCTTTTTAGTTTTAAGCGCATTTATACACGCTTTGCTATTAAGTAGCGCACCGCGCGAAGTGTTAATTAGCATTACCCCAGGTTTCATTTTATTAAATGCATCGTCATTTATTAAATGGTGTGTTTGCTCATTCAGGGGGCAGTGCAGTGAAATTATATCGCTTTGAGTAAGCAGCGAATCTAAATCGGTAATGGTGTAATTGCCAGGTGTTGCATAAGGGTCGCACACTAAAACATGCGCGCCAAAGCCATTTAAAATATTACAAATGGCAAGGCCAATTTTACCACAACCTATAATGCCAACTGTTTTGCCGTGTAAGTTAAAGCCTAATAAACCGTTTAAATCAAAGTTGTCTTCGCGTACGCGGTTATAGGCTTTATGTGTTTTACGGCTAAGGGTAAGCATAAGTGCAACACAGTGCTCAGCTACGGCTTCTGGGCTGTATGCGGGTACTCGTAATACCTTAATGTTGTGTGCTTTGGCAGCCACTAAATCAATATTATTAAACCCTGCGCAGCGAAGTAAAATAGTATTAATTCCATGCTCAGCAAGGAGCTCAATAACGAGGGCGTTAACCGTGTCGTTTACAAATACACATACAGCATCAAACCCTTTAGCAAGCAGGGCTGTTTGCTCGTTCAGTGCTTGCTCAAAGTAACAAATCTCTATTTGAGGGTGTTTGTTAATACTGCGCTCAAAAAAAGGCTGCTCGTATTTTTGCGTACTAAAAAAAGCAATGTTCATGTTATTTACTCCAAAGCCTAGCTGTTATAGCAATCCGTATAATCAAGTGATCTATTTTGAGGATGTAAAAACGCGTTGATAGTAAGGTAAAAAATTCGCTATTTAGTTGTTCTCGGCAATTGCTCCTGCATTGCTCTACCTTCTGCATCCATGCAGTCGTAAATGAGAGTTTTTTAACGCAGATAGCGACACGTTTAGCCCCTAAAATGATTAAGTATTATTGCTGATTGGTATTATACGTAACCTTAAACTAGTTTAATAAAGCATGCTTGAGTAACCACCCGTTTATTGATTTAGAATAATTAAGCGCCTTTTAATGCATTAAAGTTGGGTATTATTTTTGCGTTATTTAAATTATTAGCGTTTAGTGCGCTAGGTAAATTTGCCTCAATGACCTGTTTAAGCGTTTCGGGCTTGGTGCGCGGCGCATAACGTGCAACGAGCTGACCTTGTGGGTTAATTAAAAACTTGGTGAAGTTCCACTTTACTGCGCGGTTTTGCGAAATACCACGGGTATGCGACTTTAAATAATTAAACAGCGGATGCGCCTCGGGGCCATTTACCATTACCTTACCAAACACTTTGAACGACACGTCAAATTGCCCTTGATAAAAGTCTTTAATCGCGAGGTTATCAAGCGGCTCGTTTTGGCCAAATTGATGACACGGAAACGCTAAAATAGTGAAACCGCTATTTTTATATTCTTGATAGAGCTTTTCTAGCGAACTTAATTGCACCGAAAAATTACACTTACTTGCTGTATTAACAATAAGTACTGTTTTGCCTTTTAGCTGGCTAAGCGCAAAGCTTTCGCTGTTGTACAAAGGGGCACTAAATTGATAAATACTATCCATGGTTACCTACTTATTTCCTTACGTTGGAAATTTATAAAGACTTAATTCGCTTTTTAAGCAGCCGATTGACATAATCGGGCATAGTTTCTAAGTTAGCAGGAAAATAAGGCACTTTTATGTCAATCAATGTTGCATTTATAGGTTTAGGGGTAATGGGTTACCCAATGGCAGGGCATTTAGCAAAAGCGGGCTTTAATGTGTGTGTATATAACCGCACTCAAGCAAAGGCGCAAAGCTGGGTAGATGAGTATGCAGGAAGCTTTGCTACCACGCCGCGAGAAGCTGCTAATAATGCTGATATTGTATTTATGTGTGTAGGTAATGACGATGACTTACGTGCGGTTGTTTACGGCGAAAATGGTGTTTTAGCGGGGATGGCCGTTAATAGCATTTTGGTTGACCATACTACTACATCGGCCGAAGTAGCCCGTGAAGTAGCAGAAAAAGCAGCCCTGCAAAATATAGATTTTATAGACGCGCCCGTATCTGGCGGACAAGCAGGTGCTGAAAACGGCGTGCTTACAGTCATGGCTGGCGGTAACGAAGCTGTTTTCACTAAAGTGCAACCCGTAATGGCAGCATACAGCCGTTTTAGCCAGTTATTAGGCGATGTGGGCGCAGGGCAGTTATGTAAAATGGTTAATCAAATTTGTATTGCCGGCGTAGTGCAAGGCTTAGCCGAGGGCTTACATTTTGCCAAACAAGCAGGGCTTGATGGTGAAAAAGTAATTGAAACCATTTCAAAAGGGGCTGCGGGTTCGTGGCAAATGGAAAACCGCTACAAAACAATGTGGGCAGGTGAGTACGAGTTTGGTTTTGCGGTAGATTGGATGCGCAAAGATTTAGGCATCGCGCTTGATGAAGCTAAAAACAACGGCGCTACGTTACCTATGACTGCAACGGTTGATCAATATTACGCCGACGTACAAGCGCTTGGTGGCGGCCGATACGATACATCAAGCTTACTAGCACGCATTGAAGCACTGCACAAAAAATAACGTTTTGAGTATATCAATGTAAACGCGCAGCTTGCTGGCGTGCCGGGCAAAGCCCGTAATTTAAACAAAAACGCGACGCTTTAGTAGTTAAAGCGTCGCGTTTTTATATGCGCTATACAAATAAACTAAAAGAAAATTACATGCTTTGCGCGTAGTTATACAAAGCCTTTAAAATGGTTAGGTTTTTTTCGCTGTCGTCGTGCTCATGGGCCAAGTTTTCAAGGGTGATCATAAAATCTTGTGCGCTAATTGAGGGTTGATCTTCTCCGTGCATTAACTTGTTTTGGCAATACTGACGCCATTGGTCAAGCTCTTGCTGGTTGAGCGTTTCAGGCCAGTTTCGCGCGCGGTATCTAAACAGTAATGTATTGAACTTTTTATCTTCAAAATCTAAATTTAAGCCCGCTAGCTCGTCTGGTTTAGCATCGCGAATAATCGCAAATTTAGCTTTGTCGGCATGGCTTGTAAAGCCATCGTAAAGTAAGTAATCAACGTTAGTGGTTGCGCTGTAATCACCTTTTTCGTTAAACACTTCGGTTACTTTATCGCGAAGCTCGGTATTGGCCTTTAAAATAGCTAAATTAGCGAGGCATTGCTCGCGGTCAATGCCTAAACGGGCTGCGTTTTCAGGCAATAACGTTTTAGCAGGCGCTAAAATAGGGCACTTGTTTAAATGCACCAATTTTAAACCAACAGGTAAATCACCCTCGGCTAAATCAACGCGTTTGGTGTATAAACGTTTACGTAACTCTTCTACGTTTAAGTCAAGCAATACTTGCGGGTTTTGGGTTAAATCAAAACATATAACGGCGTTTTTATTTACCGGATGAAAGCTCATAGGCGCTACCCACGTAGTACAGCCCTGCGTTGCAGGAATACGCGATGATGTATGCACTAGCGGCGTCATGTTAAATACATCAACTAACTCACCAAGCGCTTTTTTATTACGCAGCCCAAAAAAGAAATTATAAAGCTTTGGTTGTTTTTCTTTTATAAGTTTAGCCAGTGCAATAGTGGCAGTTACATCGCTTAGCGCATCGTGAGCAGCGGCGTGTTCAATGCCATTAGCTACCGTTAAATGTTCAAGCTTAAAGCT
>NZ_DCYU01000096.1:0-9047 GCF_002331165.1 Pseudoalteromonas sp. UBA2102 | reverse complement strand
TTTTTATATTCGCGCTCGTACGGGTCGTAAAAGTTACGATAAAAGCTATAACGGCTTACTTCGTCATCAAAGCGAATACTGTTATAACCAGCCACACAGGTGTTTGGCGCACTAAATTCAGCGTGAATTTTGGCTATAAACTCAGCCTCAACCAAACCTTTTTGCATCGCCACTTGTGGCGTAATACCGGTAATTAAACATGCCTCAGGGTGAGGCAAGTAATCCGCTTGCGGCTTACAATATTCAATAAGCGGCTCGCCAATTATATTTAAATCAAGATCGGTACGAATTCCCGCAAACTGACTCGGCTTATCCTTCTGAGGGCTCGCCCCCCAGGTCTCATAATCGTGCCAGTAGATTGTTGCTTGATTTTGCTCTTGATATGCCATGCTAAAAACCCTGAGAAGTTAACTTAAAAACGCCTAAATGCACGCCAAGTTACTAAAATAATGAATTATTTAGATTATGGCATATGGGCGAGGGAGTTTATAGGTTTGCGATTGATAAGGGAGTTAAATTAGGTGGTGTTTACTAATTATAATTAAAGCACTTGCTATGAATTGCTTACTAGTTTGGCATTAGACTAAAGTCTATAAGTTAATTTTCTTCACTTATTGGTTTTGTTTTAATCGTTTGTCGGTTTTGTGTTAATTCTCTAAAGTTGAATTGTCGGCAACAAGCACGACTAACTCAACAGGAATATAATCATGAAAAGCTCACTTATCAAAACCATCGCTCTTGGCTCTTTATTAACTTGCTCAGCTGCTGTAATGGCTGATACAAGTGACTACAAATTAATGGTTATCGAACAAGCGACTGCACCGCAGCCAATTGAGCAGTCGTTTAATAGTTGCGCACTGAATGTTAAGTCAAAAAACTATGCTGAAGCTGAAGCAATTTGTACAAAAGCAATCGCACTTTTAAAAGATGCAGACGGCCCTAAATTTAAAGTACGCCAACTTACGTCATTCGCGTTAAGTAACCGAGGTGTTGCGCGCTTAAAATCAAATAATGACACCGCAGCCATTGCTGATTTGTACGAGGCAGTGCAAATGTCTAACAGTACAATGGTATCGCATAATTTAACACTTGCTAAAGAAGAGCTTGCGCTATAAAAAAACACTAAACATGCTTTAATTAAGCCAGTGTATAAAAAGCCCATGTTAGGTTTATTCTTAACATGGGCTTTTTGCGTTGCACGGTTAAAAAGTGCAAATCATAAAAGTGGAAACTACCTATTAGGCTTTAAATTTAAGAGAGCTAGATTATGGATGTCACCAGTACGTTGAGCATATTTGAAATTAGCGCGATTTTTTTATCTATAACCGCATTACTTGCTTATATAAATCATCGGTTTATTGGCCTGCCAACCACCATTGGGGTGATGGTTATTTCGCTTTTAGTGTCTATTGCGGCCATATTTTTGGGCTTTTTAGGGTTTGATGAACTTATTGATTACGAAGTAAGCCTACTTGATCAACTCAATTTTACTCATGTATTGCTCGATGGCATGCTCTCAATGCTGCTTTTTGCTGGGGCGCTGCACGTTAATGTAAGTGACTTAAGACGTTATAAATTACCCATAGGTATTTTAGCGTGTGTGGGTACGCTAGTTTCAACAGTGATTATTGCTACAGCGTTATATGTAGTAGTGCCTTTATTGGGATTTAATTTATCGTTTATATGGTGTTTATTATTTGGTGCGTTGATTTCGCCAACCGATCCGATAGCGGTGATGGGTATTTTACGCTCTGCTGGTGCGCCTAAAAGTATTGAAACCGTAATAGCGGGGGAGTCGCTATTTAATGATGGTATAGGCGTGGTGGTATTTGCGCTTTTATTAGGAATTTTAACCAGTGGTGATATGCCAACTACATACTCAGTGGCTCATACACTCGCTGTTGAAGCGGGGGGCGGTATAATATTTGGTTTAATATTGGGCGGTGCTTTAAATTATTTATTAAAAGCAATAGATAGCTACCAAGAAGAAGTATTACTTACGCTAGCGGGTGTTATAGGCGGTTATGCATTGGCGAGTCACTGGCACTTATCGGGGCCACTTGCGATGGTTATGGTGGGATTAATGGTGGGTAATCATGGCCGTAATTTAGCCATGAGTGATAAAACACGCCACTATGTTGATTTGTTTTGGGAGCTAATTGATGAAATTTTAAATGCCATTTTATTTGTGCTAATTGGCCTTGAAGTGGTAATGATTGTGTACTCAGCTAATTTGCTGGTGGCGGGCGTTTTAACCATTTTAATTGCGCTATGCGCACGTCTTATTGTGGTTGGCCTAACAACAACTATTTTTAATAAACAGCTCGAGCTGCCCAGCGGTGCATGGAAAGTGTTAACCTGGGGAGGGTTACGTGGCGGTATTTCGGTGGCACTGGTGTTGCAGCTCCCTGATGGAGCGCAGCGTAATATATTATTGGCTTTAACTTATGCAGTGGTGGTTTTTTCAATTTTAGTGCAAGGCTTGAGCGTAGGAAAAGTCGCCAAAAGCATAAAAACAAAATAAATTATAAAGACTGATTTTTGTACATTTCGCTGGCTTGTTTGCGTAGCTACAGCATAAGATTCGTTTTAAAACCTTTTTCAAAACAAGCAGTAATTACGCTGGTTTACACGCTGTTAAACATTTAAATTTGTACGTATATTAGACTAAAGTCTATAGGTTAATTTTCTTCACTTATTGAGTTTGTTTTTCTCGTTTGTCGGCGCTGAGCTATTACTCTAAAGTTCAGTTGTCGGCAACAAGCGCGACTAACTTAATTAGGAAAGACAAACCATGAAACGTACACTTTTAAAAACCATCGCTCTTGGCTCATTACTAACTTGCTCAGCAGCTGTAATGGCTGATTCAAGTGACTACAAACTAATGGTTATCAAAACCGCTACTGCTCCATTGCCACTTGAAGAGTCATTCAATAGCTGTGCACTTAACGTTAAATCTAAAAATTACGCTCAAGCTGAAGAAATTTGTACTAAAGCCATTGCACTATTAAAAGATGCACAAGGCCCTAAATTTAAAGTACGCCAGCTTACATCGTACGCTTTAAGCAACCGTGGCGTTGCACGTTTAAAAGCGCATAACGATACAGCAGCATTAGCTGATTTATACGAAGCAGTACAAATCTCTGAAAACACATTAGTGTCTCATAACTTAACTCGCGCTAAAGAAGAGCTTGCCTTATAAAGCAATTTAATTAGCGAGAGTCACAAAAAAGTCCCTACCGATTTATATTTGGTAGGGGCTTTTTTGTGCGTGTAATAAAATTTTTTTATAAAACTCACATGTAAATTTAAAAGCGAGAAAGCCCGTTTTAGAAAGCTTTATTTTTGGAAATGTTATTAGCGGCAGATGCGGCTTTAAGTCTTAAAAAACGTTTAGAAAAAGACCAAAAATAAACAATTAAATATACAAGCAATAGTGAGTTTTTGGCTATAAAGACTCTACACCAATAAAAACGCTGGCTGATATATCAGCCAGCGTTTTTTATTATGTGTTTTTTGCTATTGTATTATGCAGATAAGCCTATACCAATGCGTAATAATACTTAATTAAGCGAATTGGTATTAGATGCTAGTGAAAACAGTTTTTTTAATTACACAGTAAAAAGAGTGAGTAGTATTGATGGGCTCCAGCAAAAATCAGCTTAATTTAGACTTAGGACAAGAGCATATTACTATCCAACGCCGTTATGAAGCATTAGGCGCAGTTAACGATTTTTTAATTGCGGTGTGGTTTTTAATTGGTAGCTTTTTCTTTTTAAATGAGTCATTAGTTGAAAGCGGTACCTGGCTTTTTATAGCTGGCAGTGCGCAATTAATAATAAAACCTGTATTAAAATTAATGAGTTTAGTTCACGTTAAAAAAGTGTTTCGTTCTAACAATACTCACTAGGCGTTCAGATATTGTAATTAATAATTTAATGACTATTCACAGCAAAGGTAATGCATTGAAACTACTAAAGTGGACTTTGGGCGCAGTTATAATTTTATTAATAGTGGGTTTACTCATTCCTGAGAAGCTAATAATTCCTGTGCAAGGCGCTAAAAGTAAAGATTGGAACCACAATACGTTTTGGTATGAGCCGTGGGGGCGCTCGGGTGTACATAAAGGAATTGATATTTTTGGCGCTAAAAACACCCCTGTGGTTGCTGCAACAAGCGGTATTGTTATTTTTTCAGGTGAACTAAACCGAGGAGGCAAAGTGGTTGCGGTACTTGGTGCAAAATGGCGAGTGCATTATTTTGCACATTTAAATGACTACAATGTAAGTGCAGGGGATGTAGTTAGCATAAACAGTCAAATTGGCTTACTGGGTGATACCGGTAATGCCGCAGGAAAGCAACCTCATGTGCATTATTCTATATTATCGCTTATGCCTATGGCGTGGCTTTTTACAACACAAAGCCAAGGGTGGAAAAAGATGTTTTTTTTAAACCCACATAAAAAGTTAACTGCTAACTAACTCAGTTTTATGTATGGATGGGCCTTTACTGATTAGCTGACAAAGTAGTTAACTCACTTGTTTTTGCAGTATTTTTTGAGAGTGAAAGAAACGCTATTTAAAGTAGGTATTAGACTAAAGTCTATAGGTTAGATTTTCTCACTTATTAGGTTTGTTTTTATCGTTTGTCGGGGGGAGAGGATTTATCTAAAGTTACGTTGTCGGCAACAAGCACGACTAACCAAACAGGAAGATAATCATGAAACGTACACTTTTAAAAACCATCGCTCTTGGCTCATTATTAACTTGCTCAGCTGCTGCAATGGCTGATCAAAGTGACTACAAATTAATGGTTATTGAAGATTCTGTAACAGCCGCGCCGGAGTTTGAACAGCCATTTAATAGCTGTGCACTTAATGTAGAATCTAAAAACTACGCAGAAGCTGAAGCCATTTGTACACAAGCAATTGCCTTATTAAAAGAAAGCCGTGGCCCACGTTTAAAAGTACGCGAACTTACATCGTTTGCATTAAGTAACCGTGGTGTAGCCCGCATGATGGCCAAAAAAGACACCGCAGGCCTTTCAGATTTATACGAAGCGTATCAAATCTCTAAAAACTCACTGGTATCTCATAATTTAACGCGTGCTAAAGAAGATTTATCTTTATAAATTTATTACTTAGCACTTAAAAAGCCCCCGCGAGTTTATAAACTCGCGGGGGCTTTTTAGTTTTAATTTTTGAAATTAACCAATGTGAGTTGTTAATTTTTAAGCAGGTTTAACGTGTGTTCTCACTTAAATACTTATTTTAATAGGGGGTTTTAAACTTAAAATATGGTAATAACACCATTGCAAGTAAGGTTAACCGAGAATTGCAGGGTTAATTGTTTTTAAAAACGGGATATTTTACTAATGGCGATGCGTATATAAAATGCTCTAAGGGTATTAAATTTCTTTATATTTGCGCCTATTTTCATTAAAGTACTTAAAATATAGCAAATTCAGTTAATATTAATCTTTGTAAATAAGTTTATGTTTAATGGCATTTAGCTGTTTTGTGCATTTTCCTAATTAAAACTAAAAATAAATAAGTAACTGCACTTTTAATGGAACTGCGTGATTTTAGCGCAGATAAAAGGATTTAAAATGAAACTTACCTTCAATCGCATTGTTGCATCTTTTTTTGCAGTAACTGTTAGCCTCTCTGTAACCGCCGAAGATATAGAGCTATACGTAAACCATAACGTAGAAACCGATGAAAACCCCCGTGTTGTGATTGTATTTGATACCTCCGGAAGTATGGGAAGTAAGCTTCCTTACAACGGACCTAAAAAAATAGATGCAGCTAAAGATGCCATGACCCAACTGGTTAATGATAATAGCGCCATTGACTTTGGTTTAATGCGTTTTAATGGTAACAACGGTGGTTATATTATGGCTGGTTTAGGCTCATCACATGACACTATTTTAGGCCAAATTGAAAAGCTACCTGCTAGCGGAAACACCCCCGTTACAGAAACCTTATGGGAAGCCTACCTTTATATGACAGGCCAAACCGTTTGGTATGGACAAAATACCAATCAACGTGACTTTAGTGTAGAGACCAATGACAACCCTTTAACGCCCCCTGATTATATATCGCCGTTTAGACAGGCATATGGTTCGCAAGAGCGCTGTGATAATTCTATAAATTTAATATTAATGACCGACGGCGACCCTACTCAGGATAATAACCGTAATGACGATATTAAAGATTTATACAAGCAAAAATTTGGTTATAACCCCAGCAAAACAAGTAATAGTTATTTAGCAGCATTAGCGCAAATAATTCATGGTACACAAGACGTTGAAATAGATCTTTACGAAGACACACCGGAAGTAGCAGACACAGGCCGCGTATTTACTATTGGTTTTGGTAGTGGCATGAGTAGCAAAGGTAAAACGCTTCTTGAAAAAACTGCTGAACTAGGTGGTGGCGAGTACCTTCACGCAGATACCTCAGCAGAGCTCTCTGAAGCATTAAATAATACTATTTCTAGAATACGCGAAGTAAACGATAGCTTTTCATCGCCTACGGTTGCCAGTAATAACGTTGACCAAACCCGCAGCCGAGAAGCAATTTATTTTGCTATGTTCTATCCTGAGACCGGGGCTCGTTGGGGCGGCAATTTAAAAAAATTAGTTATGTCGGGCTCTAACATAGTTGACTCCACAGGCCGTGAGGCAATAGGTGATGACGGCTTAATTAAAGAAGACGCTCGCACGTTTTGGCTACCTTCAAATAAACCGGCCGATGGTAATTTAGTCGCACAAGGCGGCGTAAACTACTTACTTTCAAGCTTAGACTCACAAAGCCGCAAACTGTATATAGATTCGGACGGTAGTATTGTTGATTTTACCTTTGATAGAGTTAAAGAAATTTTAAATATAGTGTCAGACGCCATAGGTGGCATCATACCGGGTACTAATATTGCTATCTCGCGCAATGATATTAATTGGGCAAGAGGCATGGATGTAGATAACGAAGATAGCGATAGCTCATCAGTAGATCAGCGTGCCAATATTTTTGGTGATCCTTTGCATTCTAAGCCGGTATCTATTGATTATGGTGATGGCAACATACGTATTTTAGTGGGCACTAATGCTGGCTTTTTGCACATGTTTAACGATAAAGGTAACAGCATTGAAGAGGAGTGGGCGTTTATGCCTGCTGAGCTGTTAAAAAACATACCTGCACTTCGTACAAATCAAGCCAATACTAAAGTGTATGGTATGGATGGGCCTATTAGTGTGTTTTTTAACAATAAAAGTTTAAACAGTGACGGCTTAAATGACGGAGTAATAGATGCCACTAAAGGTGATGAAGTATGGGCATTTGCTGGTATGCGCCGTGGGGGTAAAAACTATTATGCACTTGATATTAGCTCACCAGATAAACCAAAACAGCTTTGGAGTAAGCCTATTGTAGGCGGCTCAGATGGGTTTGAATACCTAGCTCAAACCTGGTCAAAACCACAAATAGCCTATATTAAAGCGTTTGGAGATGAGCCTTTACTGGTATTTGGTGGCGGATACGATACAAACAAAGACAACGCGATTCGTAGCGAGGATGAATCAGGCGCGGGCATTTACATTGTTAAGGCTAAAACCGGTGAAAGAGTATGGGCGTTAACGCCTGATGATAATAATTTCCAAGGTAAGCACAGTATAGCTGCTGATATAGCAACGCTTGACTCAGATTATGATGGTTACATTGACCGTTTATATGCCACCGATACGGGGGGTAATATTTGGCGTGTGGATATGCCAGGCTCTGACAAAAATAGTTTTTCTCATTACAAATTAGCAGAGCTTGGCAGTTCATTAGCAACGCAAGACCGACGCTTTTTTTACAAGCCACTAGTGGCACGTACTATGTTTAGTAAAGTGAGCAAAACGAGCTATGGCGGTGAAGAAATAACCACACGATTAGATACGCCTTACGATGCAATCGTTATAGGAAGTGGTAATCGCTCAAATCCGCTTGCAACCAATGAGCAAGATCATCTTTACATGATTCGCGATGAACAAACCGTAACTAAAACCTTCGATTCACAAAATACGCCAGAGCCCATAGTGCCAAGTGATTTAATGCTTATGAATGACGACCCATTTGGCAATGCACTAGATAATGTAGATGAGTTTGTAGAACTTGAAGCTGATTTAGCAGGCTTTAAAGGGTGGCGATATGAGCTAAGTAATGGTGAAAAATCATTGGCTGCAGCCACCGTAGTAGGAGGCGTAGCTTATTATACATCGTTTACACCTGCACTAGAGTCTGATAAAAATCAGTGCTCTTTAACAGGGGGCGGTGGTGCAATGTACGCTTTTCATTTGCACTATGGCACAAAAGTGTACGACCAACTTAAATTTACTACCAGCTACGATGTACCCGATACCGCTCAGTTGTATTTTGGTGAAGGCGACTCATGTATAGATGCTAATAATAATGGATTATGTGATGTGCCAACACCTGATGATGGTGACCCAGATGACGGTACCCCAGGCGGTGGCTACGAGTACGAAGAAACAATACCTGTGAGCCAAGTAAGCCAGTTTTATTTAATCGGCCCGAGCCTTACTGGTGAAGGTGCAGTAAACCCTATCAAACCGCCTGAAATTAACGGCCCAGGGCTAACTGTTGTTGATGGTAAAGTTAAACTTGTAAATGACAGTGATACATTAGGCTTTGGCTTTAAAACGCAGCAAACCTACATATATAAGCGTGAAGAAAACGATTCTTCATCTGATTAGGTTAGCCTTAGCTCAGGAGTCGCAGCGCTTTATTATTTACCGCGCATGCCTTTAAAAGGCATGCGCTAACTTTTCTAGCTAATACTAAAGAGCCCAAAGCAAACCTTGCGACGTTAAAGTGTTCTGCTAAAGAAAGCTCAACAATGTAATTTTTGCCTAAAATTCAACACGCCTCCTATCTAAAATAGATTACCTAACCAAGCGAATTTGTATTAATAAAGCCAACATTTATTCGCAATTATTGTGTTTAAGTATTTTAAAAAGAGGGCTTATTGTCCCTATATTGAAAATAG
>NZ_DCYU01000056.1:0-10455 GCF_002331165.1 Pseudoalteromonas sp. UBA2102 | reverse complement strand
ATGGGTCGCGCTGAAAAGTAACCCAAGCTATACAAAAAAGCTGGCGCTATGCCGGCTTTTTTTATGGCTAAATTTTTAAACTAGGTAATAGTAATCTGCATCAATACTTAATTTATATGCACTGATAGCTAAATGGCGACTCATTGGCTTATTAAGCCTGCTGCTTTAAAAGTGTGTTATTTGCCGTTAAAATGCGCGGCTTTGCTTTTGAGCTCAGTTGGGGTGATGTTTGCTTTTCGTTTTTATTAATGCTCTATGTGCTTTGGCCATTTATGTTCAAGCGCTTAAAAAAGGTATGCCAATTAAACGGTGGATTTTATTAGGGGCGCTAATCGGACCGGGCGCATGGTGCTTATTTGGTTTGCATTACAGGCGTGCTTTTATACGCAACGTAGGAGCTGGTGCGTGTATATGGCGCCCGTAACATTACCTTATTTGCGCTAAATGGTTATTAGCACTAATAAGGCTTGGCGTAGAGTTGCTTTGTTGCTGTTTCAAAAAGGCCGTAAACTCATCTTTTGAAAGCGGTTTTGAATAGAAGTAGCCTTGTACGGTTTCACAATTTAGCGTTTTGAGTATGTCAATTTGGCTTGCTTGCTCCACACCTTCAGCAACCACATGTAAATCGAGGTTTTGCGCAATCGTCACGATAGAATCAACCATGTTGCGGCCTCGTTCGGTTTTCATGTCATCAATAAATGCTTTGTCTACTTTTAAGGTATTCAGCGGAAATTGTTTTAAGTACGCTAAAGATGAATAACCTGTACCAAAATCGTCCATGGCTAAATGAATACCACGGGCACTTAGCGAGCGCATAATTGCAATGGCTTCTTGTGGATCGTCCATTACCGTGCCTTCGGTAATTTCCAGCTCTAAAAAGTAAGAAGGTAGCTCGTTTTTTTGCAATATCACGTCAATACGGGTCGTTAAATCTGGCAAGCTAAACTGCTTAGCCGATAAGTTAACTGCAACTCGGCCGCTAAATAGCCCATCGTCTAGCCATTGTTTTACATCGCGACACGCTTTGTTTAAAACCACTTCACCAATTTCTATTATTTGCCCGGTTTCCTCTGCAATAGGAATAAATACACCGGGGCTAATAACGCCTTTTTTAGGGGTTATAAAGCGCACTAATGCTTCCATTCCGGTAAGTTTACCTGTGCGAATATTCATTTTTGGTTGGTAATACACTTCAAAATGGTTTTCTTTTAGACCAAAGCGCATTAGGTTTTCTATTTGTAAGCGTTTAACCGCTTGGCGGTTCATGGTGTCGTTAAAAAACAGGTAACTATTGCCTTTCTTTTTAGCATGATACATTGCGGTATCAGCGTTTTTTAATAACAGCTCTGGCGTACTGCCATCTTCGGGGAATAACACTATGCCTACGCTTGAGGTAATAGCGAGCTCGTGGCCTGCCATTTTAAATGGGGTCGCAATTGCAGCTAAAAATTGCTTTGCCATGCGAGTAATAACATGAATATCATTAGTATCTGCCATAACTAAGGCAAATTCATCACCCCCTAGGCGGTAAAAAACATCATTCTCTCGGGTTAACTTATTTAATCGCATAGCCAGTTTTGCTAATAGGCTGTCGCCTAGCTGGTGGCCTAATGAATCATTAATCTTTTTAAAGTTATCTAAATCAAATACCAAAAGGGCATGGTGGGTATTTTGTTTTACTAGCTTTTGTAGGTCGGTAAAAAATAAATTTCTGTTAGGTAAACTGGTCGTACGGTCTCTATTTGATAAATTATGCAGTTGCGATTGTGCATTTTTACGTTCGGTTAAATCTGAATAAACCACTACATAGTTTGTTATTTGGTGTTGATCGTTTTTTATCTCATCAATAGAAATCTCTATTGGCAGTAACACTCGCTCACTATTGCGCAGTTTTACCTCTTGTTGAATTCGCTCCCGCTCTCGCACTATATTTTTAATGTTTTCTGTGTAGCTTTTATCGTAACCAGGTAAGTTAAAAGGCTTTTTGAGATATTGCTCTCTAACGCCACCAAAAAGCGTTAAAAAGCTGGGGTTAATATCAACTAAGTTAAAGTTTTTATCATATATAGCAAGTGCATCAGTGAGTGATTCTACACACTTAGCAAATAAATTGAGGCGCTCTTGTGTTGATTTTAACACTGAAATATCACGCACTGTGCCGGTCATTCTCAGTGGCGCTAAGTTGGCATCTTTTTCTATTATTTTTCCGCGGTCTAATACCCAGTGCCAGTGGCCAAAGGTGTCTTTAATGCGATAAGTGGCTTCAAAAAAAGCAGACTTTTGAGCAAAGTGTTTTTTTAATAAATGCTCTACTGAGGCAATATCGTGTGGGTGGATCAAGCTTTTGTTTGGCGGAAAACCCATTAACGTTGTTGAATCCATCATGTATTTATCGTTAATACGAATAACTTCGCCAGTTTTTATATTCCAATCCCAAAGCGTATCGCCACTGCCTTCAACCGTGCTTTTTAAGCGCTTTTCCGAGAGGCTGTGCTGTAACCGAGAGCGCTTTAATTTATAAATTACAAATAATAGGTATGGCAAAGCCAGCGCAAGTAGGGCACTGGCAATAATTAAAACGGTGTTGGTATTTATATTAAAGGCGTGTTCAAAGGCAACCGCTGCGGGTGCTAGGCTTAGCAGCAACCAGTAAAAACCACATTTTATTGTTGTTATTTTTATCATTTGTTTTATTACTACTAATTAACAAATGATAATTTAAATCATGCCACTTGCAGAGTCAAAGAGATTGCGAGCAAAGCGGCATTTTTTGCGATTTATTTACTTTTGCGCTACTTAATAACTCATACCTTGGCCTATCTTTAGAAAAAGTAGCTATGGCATAGCTTTTCATTTCTTCTAGGCTGAGGGCGTGCAGTGCCTCTAGGAGGCGTTTTTGCATATGAAAGTCATGATCTTTATTGCCTATTGCCAGCCAAAAGCGCTGTGAACGTAACCGTAAGTTTTTATCTTTTTCAGCAATATGAGTTGTCAAACCTTGTTTATGCTGCTGCCATGTTGTTTCATCCAGGGAGTCTAGGTTAGCAATAAACTGGCTTACAAAATGATTATGCCTGTGCAGTAGAGTCTGAGCTTCAAATTTTGGTGATTGAATATAAAAAGCAATACCGGCGCGGGTGTTAAATGGTGCATAGCCAGAGCCAACTAAGTAACCTAGCTGTTGTGTGGTTCTCAGCTCGTTAAAATAGTCTTGGTTAATTATATGATTAAGTGCCATTAATTTAACTTTTTCATCCACTTCTGCACTTTGTGCTTGGTAGTAAATGACCATGGCGTTATCACTGCATGGCAGTTCAAGTTCGCAGCGAGTCACTTGGTCTATCTCGTGCAGCGGGCGTGTTAAATCCTCAATAGCCGTGGCGTTTTTTAAATGCTCTGCCACTTTTTTATGAAATACCTTCGCGTCTGTTTGTTGCCAATTACCGTGTAAAAACGACTCAACATGTAAGGCTTTAAAAAAATCGGCTCTAAATTCGTTAAATTGCTGAAAACATGTATTTTTAAGTGCAGTGGCTAACTCATCGGGTTGTGGGTTCCATGGCATTATTTTGGCACCTAACACGCTAAATAATTCACTCACGGGTTTATTTTGGTTGCTGTTACGCCAGTGCCTTACCAGTTGCTTTTTGTATTCGGCAAAGCGGCGTGCGCAAATATCAACATTAAACAGCGCATCAAGTAATTGCTCCACCAACTCTAGCTGACTAGTCGATAGCCCAGCAGTGTGCAACGTAAGCCCGCCTTGATGAGAGGTTAAATGATAACTTAAACCTGCCAATTCTGCGGGGTAAAATTGCTCGCCAACACTGTCCATAAATAAGTCACTAAAAAGGCGCGTTAATGCCATGTGCTTTACATCTTTTACTGCAAAGTGCGAGTCCATTGCTAAATAAAAATGACCTTTGGCCACTCTAAAGGTGTTGTCTTGTTTAAACCAAAAGTCAAACCCAGGCTCTTTAACTAACAGTAAAGGCTTGGTTTGAGGTTTTTCGACTTCGTATAGCACCACTTCTTTTGTTAAATAGGGGTTTGCTGTGGGCAGCAGCATAGTGCTCAGCGGTTTATTTATATGCGCAAGCGACTCCAGCCAATGCGGCGAAATTGGCTCAACTTTGTAAGGGGTGTTGTACCACGCGGTGGTGTGCTCTGCCTCTACGCCTGGATGAATAAGTACTAAGCGCATATTATGCGGGGTAAGCCATTGCATCGCCATTTCGTGAGTGGCTTTATTAAAGCCCTCCATTAAGTAATCGCCTTGCACATAGTTAGCTTCGTCGTAGTGTTGCATATTAATGCTTAGGTTACTTACCCAATCTATTAAGCGCGATTTTTCTTGGTTATCAAACGCAATTTGTAAGAGGTTTTTTTTATCTTGATACAGGCGCGGTAGTTTGTCGGTGTTATCGTTGATTAGGCAAATATACTCAAACACAATTTCTATTATGTCTTCAAAGTATTCAATGCCTTCATCGGTAAGCGCCATGCTAATGTTAAAATCTTTAAAGTTACTGCCATTTATACCGCCGCCGGCAGAAAGTGCGTTAATCCACCCTTGCTCTTTTAAAATTGAGTACAACGAGCCTGCGCCTTCGTAGCCGAGTAAATGGGCTATAAAGCTGACGGTTTTGTGGCGATAAAAGTCATCGATATTTGGCATAGCAAAACTAATAATGAGTTTTTGCATGTGCTTGTGTGGTTCAATGTGCAGTACTTTGCCAATATCTTGCGCGCGATATAATGGCTCCTCAATAGGGGCTTTAAGCGCACCTTTATGGCCATTAATGCCACTAAAATAACGATGCGTCCACTGCGCGAGTGTATCAAGCGGTTCGTTGGCACAAATTACCAGTGTCATCCACTGCGCTTGATAGTGCTTATTAAAAAAATCTCTTAACTCGTCACTTATGCAGCGCTCTCTATCGGCGAGGGTATGTAAATTACCCACCGAAAATTTAGCAAAGGGGTGGGCTGGGTTTACGGTTTCTTTATGAGCCTGATAAATACGACGCCCATCATCTTTTATTTTTAATTTAAACTCAGCCTCTATGGCATTACGTTCTTTTTCGGTTTCCGCTGGGTTTAATAATGGGGCAATAAAAAAACGGCTAAATTGCGCAAGTGCTTTTTCAATGGCTTGGTTATTAATATCAAAGTAATAGCACGTGTGCTCAGTGCCGGTCCAGGCGTTGGTGTTACCGCCCGATTGAGACACAAAATTATTAAAGCTTCCAGAATCAGGGTATTGGTCGGTACCTAAAAAAAGCATATGCTCTAAAAAGTGTGCAAGGCCTTGCCTGTCAAGGGGGTCATCAAAATGGCCAGCGTTAACCGCCATAGAAGCAGCGGCTTTAGTTGAATCTTTATCTTGCACTAATAATACTTTTAGCCCATTGTCGAGTGTAATGGCGCGGTATGCTCTGTTATCATTGCGGCTGATATTCAAATGATGCTCCTGAAACTAGACGTTTACTTGTTAACAACAGATGATAGCTTCAGGACAGCGAAAAAATAGCGAAAAGATTTACCTGAATATCATGAGAGAATTATTCTTTGGAATAATAGTTAATATAGCGGACAAATGGGCAAACTGGCTACTGTTTTATATTCATTAATCGGTTGATTTTTTATGAAAACAATCTTAATTATGCGCCACGGCGAAGCGACACCGATGCAAGCTAACGACGCAGCAAGAAACCTAACACCGAAAGGCCATGCAGAAGCAGAAAAAATGGGCTTATGGCTACACAAACACTTTTCTGTTGATGCGTTATTGGTAAGTCCTTACTCGCGCGCGCAGCAAACAGCTAAAGAAGTTGAAAAAAACAATGTATTTAAATTTAGTGAAACCTGTAGCGACATAATCCCCGAGGGTAAGCCACAAATAGCAGCTGATTATTTAGAAACACTTATTGCTATGCATCCTCAGTGTAATACCTGGTTGGTGGTCGCCCATATGCCTATTGTGAGCTATATAGTTGATCAGCTCAGCCCGGGTAACATGCCTATTTTTAACACTGCAGCGGTTGCTGTAATTCAGTATGATGAAACATCACAGCGCAGTGAATATGTAAATATTAACGCGCCTGCCAACATATAGAGAAAAGAGATAACAATGAGTATAGAACGCCTTGAAACGGGTGCGCGCATGAGCCGTATAGTTAAACATAATGGAACCGTTTATTTATGCGGACAAGTATGCAGCGATGCAGAGCAAAACATTACAGAGCAAACGCAAACTATGCTCGACAAAGTAGAGGCCTTACTTGAGCAGGCGGGGAGTTCTAAAAAGCATATGCTAAGCGCAACTATTTACGTTAAGAGCATGGAATATTTTGCCGATATGAATGCTGTATGGGATGCGTGGGTGCCAGAAGGTTATGCACCAGCACGCGCCTGTGTTGAAGCTAAAATGGCGCGCGATGCGCTATTGGTCGAAATTTCGGTAGTGGCCGCACTTAAATAAGCGATTTTATAAAAGCACAGCAAGCCAAAACGAAAAGCTTACAACACTAAGCACCGTTGAAAGCACCACTGCACCGGCGAGCGTAACTTGATGCGTATTTAATTGGCTTGCAATTAAATACGCATTAACGCCAACAGGCGAGGCGCTCAGCAATACCAGTACGTTACGAATTTGCGTATCTAGTACAAACACCCACGTAGCTGCTACACACACAGCAGCAGGTAAAATCAGTATTTTTAACAGTGAAGAAATAAGGGCCGGCTGCCAATTTGCTGCCACCTTATAAAACACCAAATTAGCGCCTAACACAAATAAAGCACATGCAATAGCAGGGCTGGCGAGTAGCTCTAAGGCATTGGCTAAATTAGCAAATAATGTAATTCCCGACACATTTAAAAGTAATCCACAGCCAATACTTAACACTATAGGGTTAAGGACCATGTTTTTAGCAAATTTTGCCCACGAGAAGTCAGCTGTGTTTCCTTTCGCGCCTATTAAATAAGTTAACGCAAAAAGCAGCGTGCTATGAAATGTGATGATCATAAAGGCGATAGCAATCATGTCTTTGCCAAGTGAAGCAATAACAATGGGTATACCCACTAACACCATATTTGAATAACTACCGGCAAGACCAAACACACTATGCTGTTGATAATTTCCAGCATTGGCTTGTTTAGTTAAATAGTACCTATCAATAAGTATGCCCAAAGCAAATACCGCTAATACAGGAATATAAAAGCTTAAAAATGCTTCGAGGCTAATACTTTGATGCAAATTTATTTGCGACATATTGAGCATTAAAAAGGCGGGTAAGCTCACATAAAAAGTAAATTTACTTAAGCCGGCAATATGCTGCTGATTAAAAAACTTAAAATAACAACAGGTGTAGCCCAGTGCGACAATAAAAATTAAGGGAAAAATAATCGAAAAAATTTGCACGTATTCTTCCTTTAATTAACGTCTAAACTCATCGCTTTGTGGTAAATCAATTAAAATCAGCACGGCACCGCGCCCGCCGTATTCTAGCGGTGCTTGATGCATGGCAATTACATCGGGGTGCTGTACCAAATACTGCGGTACTTTGTGTTTTAAAACACGCTCGCCAATGCCATGCACTATGCACGCGCAGTAATAATGCTGTTTTTTGCACTCGTGAATAAGCCCCGCGAGTTCATCTTTTGCACGTTCTTTATTAAGCCCGTGCAGGTCGAGTGTTAAATCGGGCGCAAAGTCGCCGCGTCGTAACTGTTTTGCTAAAAAAGAGTCGTGGCCATTTTGCACGTAATTAATGGTGCTATTTGTGTCTATATCGGGAATATATTCGTCAGAGAAGAAAAATTCAGACTCAACCTGCTTTTTTTGCTGGGCAAATTGCTTCGCTTGTGACACCTTAGGTTTTGTATCAAACCTATGGGTATCTTGTTTAAACACCTTAGCGCCTGTAATTGTTTGGCGAAAAAGGTCAATGTCGTCATTGCTTAGGGACGATTGTGATGAGATGTCTTTTTTCATAAATTTTACCTAAACAAAAAAACGTAAAAACGCAGCGCAAAAGGCGGTACAATATAAAGGTGAGGGGCAATTGTAATTTGCTCAGCACAGTTAGGCAATGCAATCGTCGCAAAGACTCAAAACAGTCAGTTAGCTAAAACAGGTAAAAAATATGAGTGATTTACAAATAGAAGAAGCAACACTTGATGAAGCTGTTGCAGAACTGTCAACGTTACATGACTGGTTACGCTGGACTACAAGCCAATTTGCAAGTAGTGGAATATTTTTTGGACATGGCACAGATAACGCGTGGGATGAAGCAGTTAGCTTATTACTGCCTGCGCTAAGTTTACCTATTGATGCCCCCAAAGAGTTAATGCATGCGCGGTTAACAAGCACAGAAAAAAACCGCCTAGCAGGGTTAATCGCAGAGCGTATAAATGACTGCACTCCGGTTCCTTATTTAACAAACATTGCTTGGTTTGCGGGCATGCCATTTTATGTCGATGAGCGTGTGCTTATTCCGCGCTCGCCGTTTGCTGAACTTATTGCTAATAAGTTTTCACCGTGGCTTGAGCAGCCGCAAAGCGTTAACCGTATTTTAGATTTATGCACAGGCTCTGCTTGTATTGCTATTGCGCTTGCTCAGGCGTTTGAAACGGCGCAAGTAGATGCGGTTGATATTTCGTATGAAGCGCTTGAAGTAGCAGATATAAACATAAACGACTATATGCTAATTGACCGCGTACTGCCTATTCAGTCAGATGTATTTAGTGGAGTGCCAGGGCAAAAGTATGACCTAATAGTAGCTAATCCTCCGTATGTTGATGCTGAGGACATGGCTGATTTACCACGAGAATTTCATCATGAGCCTGAGCTTGGTTTAGCATCTGGGCATGATGGCTTAGACGTTACACGTACTATTTTAGAGCATGCTAGCAATCATCTAACTGATAACGGTTTGTTATTTGTAGAAGTTGGTAACTCTATGGTACATATGGATGCTTTGTATCCGGGTGCACCATTTGAGTGGGTTGAGTTTGAGCAAGGCGGCTTAGGTGTATTTGTAATAAGCAAAGCGCAGCTTGATACGTATTTTGCAAAATAAATTTTAGGCCGAGCGTATGCTCGGCAACTTTTGTAGTCATTAGGAATGAGGAAAGTTAATGGCAGGTAATAGCATAGGGCAGTTGTTTAAAGTGTCCACCTTTGGTGAGAGCCACGGCGTTGCCCTAGGCGGTGTTGTAGATGGTACTCCCGCAGGCCTTGAGATCACAGAGGCTGACTTACAAATTGATTTAGACCGTCGTAAACCTGGGCAAAGCCGCTATACAACGCAGCGCCGAGAAGACGATCAGATAAAAATTCTTTCAGGCGTTTTTGAAGGTAAAACCACAGGCACAAGCATTGGTTTACTTATCGAAAATACCGATCAGCGCTCAAAAGACTACGGTAAAATTAAAGATGTGTTTCGCCCAGGTCATGGCGATTACACTTACTGGCACAAATACGGCCTGCGCGATTATCGCGGCGGTGGTCGCTCTTCTGCGCGTGAAACCGCAATTCGTGTAGCGGCAGGCGCAATTGCTAAAAAATACCTAAAGCAGTTTCATGGTATTGAAGTAAAAGCATGTTTAAGCCAACTTGGGCCAATAGAAGCCGAAAGTTACGACTGGGATGAAGTTGAAAACAACTTATTCTTTTTCCCTGATGCAAGTAAGCTAGAAGCGCTTGATGAGTACATGCGAGACCTTAAAAAGCAAGGTGACTCAGTGGGCGCTAAAGTAAAAGTAGTGGCTAGCAACGTACCGGTAGGATTAGGTGAGCCTGTATTTGATAGGCTAGATGCTGAGATTGCGCATTCACTAATGAGTATTAATGCCGTTAAAGGTGTAGAAATTGGCGATGGCTTTGATGTGGTAGAGCAAAAAGGCTCAGAGCATCGTGATGAATTAACCCCAGAAGGCTTTACCTCAAACCACGCGGGTGGCGTACTTGCTGGTATTTCTACAGGGCAAGATATCATCGCTTCAATTGCGCTTAAGCCTACATCAAGTATCACTATTCCAGGTAAAAGCATTAATACTGAAAACGAAGCAGTAGAGATGATCACCAAAGGTCGTCATGACCCGTGCGTTGGTATTCGTGCAATCCCTATTGCTGAGGCAATGATGGCCATTACCTTAATGGACCATTTACTGCGCCAGCGCGGGCAAAACCCACATGTTAACCACGAACATGGACCAATTAACGGCTCTGTTTAACCGTTAATATTTAAAAAAGCGCGGAGTACCGCGTTTTTTTGTGCCTGTAATTTGCTTTTAAGCCTTTCAGGGGTTGTTCAAGTTTGCGCTATATACTGTTTTAAGGAGGAGAGTAATTATGAGCGATAATAAGCACGATAACACACACCTTGAAACCCAAGCTGCTATAGCAAGGCTAGAGCGCTTTAGTAAGCTTACAGACAGCAGCATTGGCAT
>NZ_DCYU01000062.1:0-3535 GCF_002331165.1 Pseudoalteromonas sp. UBA2102 | reverse complement strand
CCAAATTAACTATGCCACTACACTGTAGTTCCACTGAGTAATCATATTGAAGTTTTCTTAATAAATCTTTTCTATGCTGCCCATCATCTTCTGGGAAAAACTCATAATCAATAAGTGAAAAATCATATGGCTCATTTAAATCATCGCAACTAGGTATCGGATAAGAAAGTATACTAATAGGGTCTGAAGTTTGTTTTGCGTTAGAACTTAATAAATCTAATATTTCTATAACTCTGTTTTCAAAAGTTTGCCAATCTTTACAGGGCCCTCTCCAGATAGAGGACTTAAAAGGGTTGATTCCTATAGTTGTCTTTGCATTATTTAATGCTTCAGTTCTAACTGCTGACATCATGTATGATTGATCAATTAATGGATCTAAAGTATCAGCGACACTTTCTCCACCTAGAACTTTCGAATCGGCCTTAAAGTTATTCTTACCATGGATGCCTGTTAACCAAAGCATTTTTATCTTGTCTTCGTTTATGAAGTTACCATTAAGATGATTTATTGAAACAGGTTTAACATTCGGTAAGGACTTAGAATTAAAGTATTCTCTTATTTCATCTTTCTTTCCTTGTTCAGAGAAGTAGAAAGCATAATAATTATTTACGTTAAAGGAAACAAACACATGATGTTCAACATCTAGTGCCTCATGCCCTTTTAACCAACTAGGAGACTTCAATAACCTATAAGGTGTAAAAGTTACTTCCGCTATTTCTCCTATGAGCTCTTTTTTTGAATCAGAAATAACTATTTCATTTGATGACTCATCTTTAAGAATTTTTATTATGTTTGGATGAATATCACAAGGCTGTTTTTGGTCGGACTTAACTCCCATCAATATAGAGAGATAAGGTGCAATATTCTCTTTTTCCAACTCAATCATTTGAGACAACTCCATTTGTGACAACAATATAACAGCTTATTGAACCCCACGTCTTGGGGGGTCTAACATCCCAATACAGCGTAAGTTACGTTATTCGGCACTTTCAAAAAACAACTTTTCAATAAACAAATAATTACAATTACTACTCAGTAGCCCTTGTTATTTAACCCCATAACGCTTTTAAATAATGCTATGGGACAAACTGCCTACCACTGTATTTTCATACAGTACACGGTAAAAACCATCTTAAATTTAACTTTTAGCTAATCGATTTCTAAAATTACAACTCATCTTGGAACCTTGTATCCCTCTCACATGGGTCACCATCACCGTCACCATCCATTTTTGTATTGGGGCAGTTATTTATAAAAAACACCGCCTCTGCACGGGAAGTCATTTGGCTACAGTGCTGCCTGCCGTCACAGGTAAAATTTTGCGTGCTTTTTGGAATCACAATTTGTGGGTATTGCTCATCAAAGGTAGCTAAATCGGCGTTGGTAATAACGGGAGTGTGGTTATTAAACTGCTCACTACTTTGATAATGGCTGTATTTATTTACTGCGATAAAGCCAAGTACAGCGATAATACTAATTGAGGCGACTTTGCCTAAAAAACTATCAGTAAAATTAGATTTAACAACACGATGATGGTTTGGTTTTTTATGTGTAACTTTAAGCGCAGCTACGCCTTCTATTCGGCAATTAACGGCTTTGGTTTTACCATCGGGCTGTGTAGCGACTTCAAAATAAATGGTGTCGCCCACTTTTGGCTTGCGGCTCATATGTTTGAGCGCTGAAATGTGTATAAAGGTGTCGTGCGCTAGGGTGTCTGATTTAATAAAACCAAAGCCCTTTTCGTCATTCCACGCTTTTAACAATCCTTTGTTCATGTATTTACCTGTGCTGATTAAGCTGCGATTACGCAAATTCCATTTAAGTTAAGAGTCGTTAGTATACGTTCCTAAATTGCTACCACGCAACCAAATATTCATATTAGGTTAATTTAAAGACGCCAATTAGTTGCCAAAACACTTAACCGTATAGGGAAAATACCGAGCTTTGAGGTTTAAAATGCAGCAATAAAATAGCCTGTTTTATTTTATAAATTACGGCCATTTGTCCTTTATTCTAGGACTGCTAACTTTTGCGAAGCGATTAGCTTAACAGCTTGTTTACACTCGGTTTTGTTATTAGTTATTTCTATCTGAATTAAGCGTTTTTAGTGTGATTTTTCATTCGTTATTTACTTAATTTATCTATACAATCCACACCTTATTTTTACGTGCAATTTTCAAGTGATTATCTCATGCTACTAACCGTTGTTTATATTATTGGTATTACCGCAGAAGCCATGACCGGCGCACTTAGCGCAGGGCGAATGAAAATGGATTGGTTTGGCGTTGTACTGGTTGCCAGTGCAACAGCAATTGGTGGTGGCAGTGTGCGAGATATTTTACTTGGCAATTACCCACTTACCTGGGTTCAGCACCCAGAGTATTTATTAATTACTTGTATAGCGGGCATTGTGACTACGTGGCTTGCTAAGTGGGTGGTTAAATTTAAAGGCATTTTTATGCGCTTAGATGCGCTAGGGCTTGCGGCGTTTAGCATTATTGGCTGCCAAGTGGGGCTAAATATGGGCCTGCACTATGGTATTTGTGTTGTGGCTGCAGTTGTAACCGGTGTATTTGGTGGGTTACTGCGCGATTTAATATGTCGCCAAGCGCCGTTGGTATTACATAACGAGCTATACGCGAGTGTATCGTTACTGGTTGCCTGCTTATTCCTAGCACTGCACCATTACAATATTGATGACAACATCAGCATTATTGTAAGCCTTGTTGCAGGCTACTTAGTACGTATGGCGTCAATTCGCTTTAAGTGGCGTTTACCTACCTTTAGTTTGTTAGAGCAGCACGCTAAATAAATTAGGCTTTAATAAAAGATAAGGCAGGTATTAAACCTGCCTTAATTAATATAAGTACTAGCGCCTTACTTTATTGCTCGCTTACATCACTTAACGCGGTTTTTAACCCACTGTTATTTTGCTTTAGTACGCTAAAACTGCCGTCGGTTTCTAGCACTACAGCGGCTACATCTTCTATGGCTAATATACCCGCACCACGAATGGCAGCGCGAATTTCTGATTTAGTTACTCGCTGCGATTTAAGTGCCGCCGTGCAGTATTCACCATTACTCAGCAATAGCGTGGGCTCTGCTTTTATAAGCGAAGCAAATTTAGATGAGCGCACACTTAGCCACGTAATAAAATATTGCAGCCCTATTAACACAACAAACGCGAGCATGCCCTCTAGCAGCGCGACACTTTTTGTAATGATCACCGAGGCTAAAATAGAGCCCAGCGCAATAGTGACAATAAAATCAAACACGTTCCATTTAGAAAGCGTACGCTTACCCGATATACGCAGCCAAAACACCAGCGCTACATAACCCAGCACGCCAATAATAAGTACGCGTATTAAGCCCTGCATATCATCAAAAAACATAGTCACTCCTTTATGTGCGTTATTTACTTACTGTAAGTGGTTCTGCAATAGTTAATTAAACCCTACATGGCACATAGTTAAATAACGATGAATAAAGCGCCCTATTTTATTTTGCTAACTGTTTTACAAACTTAATTTTACTT
>NZ_DCYU01000025.1:6256-6642 GCF_002331165.1 Pseudoalteromonas sp. UBA2102 | reverse complement strand
GCGTTCAAACTTTTCTTTTGCCATGACGGAACCTATCAGTTTTGTGTATCTAGATTACATATGAAAATAATCCACCAGAGGTAGATTAATTTAATTTTTTCAAATTTCAAATAGTTTTTTCTGACAGATAAAGGAAGTATTCAAGGAGATTCATATGACTGGTGCTGATAGGCAGATTTGAACTGCCGACCTCACCCTTACCAAGGGTGCGCTCTACCAACTGAGCTATATCAGCAACACCATAATTGGAGCGGGCAGCGGGAATCGAACCCGCATCATCAGCTTGGAAGGCTGAGGTAATAGCCATTATACGATGCCCGCTTTAGGAACCTGTTCTTAAACTACCTCTAACCGTCAAGAATAAAGTGGTGGAGGGAGCTGGATTC
>NZ_DCYU01000025.1:0-5891 GCF_002331165.1 Pseudoalteromonas sp. UBA2102 | reverse complement strand
TTGGCCGCTCGGGAACCCCTCCACGATAATTCTTTACTAATTCACTTTCGGTAAAAGGAAAGTGGTGCCGACTAACCGAGTCGAACGGTTGACCTACTGATTACAAGTCAGTTGCTCTACCAGCTGAGCTAAGTCGGCACTGCTTTAGTACGGGGCGAGATATTAGAGTAAGGTTTATTATGATGCAACTATAAAATTAAAAAAAATGTAATTTTTTAGCTTAAATGCTCACAATTCATGCAAAAGTGCTTAATTTTGCTGTTTTTCGTCGTTTTTACTTAGCTCATGCCAATAATTTAATCCTTTCATAACCAATAAAGAATCAAAAATACTGCCACTTATTTGTTGCTGTAACAGCAAACCGTAACCACCGGCGCACAAAATTTGTGGTTTTTGTTCGCCTGTTACGTGTTTAAGTTGGTATTTGGCCTGTTCAATAGCGCCTAATGTTGCCACCAGCGCGCCATTTTTTAATCCGTTGGGTGTGTTTTTACCTAGCTCGTTTAAAAAGGGGGTATTGGCATCATCAAACACGCGCTGAGTATTTTGTGTTAATGAGCGAGTCATTAAATCAAGGCCGGGCAATATCCAGCCCCCTAAGTGCTCGCCTTCGCCGCTCAATACATCAATAGTGGTTGCAGTGCCAGCATCAACAATAATGCATGGTGTGTTAGGGTAAAGTGTAAAACCTGCCACCAGCGCAAGCCAGCGATCAATACCTAAATTGCTAACCTGTTCATATGCGCAGCTTAAGCCACTGAGATTTTTACTAACATGCGCCTCAAAACACGGAATACTTTTTTTGGCGGCTAATGTGAGCGCGTCATTTAATAATTCACTGTTACCTACACAAGCATACACAACCTCAGTTATTGCTTGCCACGGCACGTCGCTCATAGAAACGGGCGTTGCTTGTTGCTCGCGCCATAAGGCCGCTTTTAATGACGTATTACCTACATCTATTAGCAGTTTCATAATTCGGCCTTTCTTAACGAGATTTCGCCGCCATAGTAACTTTTAACTTCGCCGTCTTGGCGAATACGTATTCCGCCGTGCTGATCAATACCCTCACAAATACCCCGCCAGCTTCTGTGCCCCGTATTTAGCTCTACGCATTCTCCTGCAAAGGCGTTTAGGGCGTTCCACTGTGCGTACATACTGTTTAGCCCGTCTTGCTGGTAATCTGCCAAGCGCTGCTCTAAATAAACGGTAAGCGAAGCTACTAACTGGTTTTTATCAAGCGCAGTGGTGTGTTGGCTTAAATCTGTCCATGCTTGGTCAATGTGTTCGCTGGTGTTTTGCGGCATTTGTAGATTTATGCCAATACCAATGACTAGCTGACAAGGGCCTTGCGGTTGCCCATCTAGCTCAACTAATACTCCGGCTAATTTTTGCTTATTTATGTATATGTCGTTTGGCCATTTAAGTTCAACGTCTATATCGTAAAGTGCTTTTATAGCATCGTATACCGCAAGCCCTACTGCAATTGATACGCCCATAGCAGCTTGCAGGCCATCATCTAAACGCCAAAAATAACTGTAATATAAATTAGCCCCAAATGGAGATTGCCATACCCGTCCTCGCCTTCCGCGCCCGGCTTGCTGCATTTCGGCAACCACAACAGTGCCAGACTCAAGCGCGACTTTATTTTGAATACGGCGCATTAGCTCGCTGTTGGTTGAATCTATAATAGGGTGCACTTCTACTTGGGCTGTATTGGCACCTAATGCGTGGTAATGTTTGGTTATATCGGCTTGGTTTAGCAAACCCACCGCATTGTTTAAACTGTAACCTTTACCCGTCACTTTAAATATATCGAGCCCCATGCCTTGCAGTGTTTGAATATGTTTACTCACTGCAGCACGGCTTATACCCAGTTGCTCGCCAAGGGCTTGGCCCGATACAAAGCCACCTTGGTTAAGTGCATTTAATATAGCTAGTTTATTTCCATCTGGTGCTTTCATTACGCGTGCTCCGTAGTAATATGGCATTCACTATTTGTGTTTATAAGCCTTACTTCGTGCTCTAGCATTATGCCGTAACGTGCAAACACCGTATTCTGTATATGCGTGATCATAGCGATTAAATCGCTTCCTTTACTATCACCATGATTAACTAATACCAGCGCCTGCTGCTGATGCACCTCAATCCCTGCTACTGTAAAGCCCTTCAAGCCCGCTTGGTCAATTAGCCAACCTGCCGCCACTTTGTGATGGTTTTCCCCATAGGGGTAATGCGGTAAATCACCAAACCGCACAAGCAGCGCTTCTAAACGCGCATTGCTAATAATCGGATTTTTAAAAAAGCTACCCGCATTGGCTAAAGTGTATGGGTTTGGCAGCTTAGCGTTACGAATTTCAATAACCTGCTCAAATACCATTTTAGGGGTGGGATTTTGCAATACTTTGAGTGGGCCATAACTTAAAACTGGCTGCCACTTCTTAGGGAGCGCTAAATTAACTTGAGTGATCACCGCTTTGTTTTTTAAAGCATGTTTAAAAATAGAGTCACGATAAGCAAACTCACACTGTGCGTTAGTTAAAGTCACCTTGGTTTTTGTGGCAATATCAATGTATTCAACCGACTCTACAAATTGAGCCAGCTCAACACCATAAGCACCAATGTTTTGTACCGGCGACGCCCCAACGGTGCCCGGAATAAGGGCTAGGTTTTCAAGCCCTGCAATATCTTTATCAAGTAAATAGCTTACTAGCTTATGCCAGTTCTCGCCCGCAGCTGCACTCACTAATACGTCATTTTCACGCTCGGTAATAGTAATGCCCTTAGTGGCCATTTTAATTACGGTGCCTGCGTAGTTTTCTAAAAATATTGTGTTGCTACCTTCCCCTAATAAACAAAACGGAGCACTAAAACGGTGTGCTTTAAGTTGCTCAACCGAGGTTATTTCAACAAAATGCTGGCATTGATTGTTTAGTGCAAAGGTATGTAAAGGTTTTAATGAGTGCGCCACAAAGGTCTCTGAGTGTACTGGTAACTAATCGCAGTAGTTTACCTTATTGTCGCAAAGAATGTAAAAATCACTCAACCCGCTGTATCAATCATGATATAAAACCTGCACTTATTATTAGTGTTCAGGGTATTTTATGAAAATTAAACCTCTTTTTTTAAGCCTCGCTATGGCCGGTATGTGCTCGCAAGCAATGGCAAACGCGATTGATCAAAACTCATACGCCAACCTAGATGATGTGGTAACAACACACTTAAACCTTGATTTAGATGTCGATTTTGCCGACAAGCAATTAGAAGGTTTTGTTGAGCACACGCTAAAGTGGAACAATGACACGAGTAAAAAGCTGGTACTTGATACCCGCGACTTAGACATTGATAAAGTAATGTACCAAGACACCTCGGGCGATTGGCACAAAGCTAAATTTACACTGGCAGATCGCGATGATGTTAAAGGCTCAAAACTAACAATTACTTTAAAAAGCCAAGCGCCAAAAGTACGTATTTACTACAACAGCCGCCCAGAAGCATCTGGCCTGCAATGGTTAACACCAGAGCAAACAGCCAGCAAAACGCACCCGTTTATGTACAGCCAATCGCAGGCTATTCACGCTCGTAGCTGGTTACCAGTACAAGATACCCCTGCCATGCGCGTTACTTACTCTGCCCGTATTCATACACCAAAAGATATACGTGCCGTAATGAGCGCCGATAACAAAGACGCACTATACAAAGATGGCGACTACCACTTTGAAATGCCACAAGCTATTTCGCCGTACTTAATTGCGATTGGTGCAGGTAATTTAGAATTCAAAGCCATGTCAAAACAAACTGGTATATTTGCCGAGCCTGAAATTTTAGACGCTTCGGTTGCCGAGTTTAACGACACCCAAGCCATGATCGACAAAACCAACGAAATGTATGGTGAGTATGCATGGGGCCGTTACGATTTATTAATGTTACCGCCTAGCTTTCCGTTTGGTGGTATGGAAAACCCGCGTCTTTCGTTTATTACCCCTACCGTAGTTGCTGGCGATAAAAGCTTAGTAAACCTTATTGCGCATGAGCTTGCACACTCTTGGTCTGGTAACTTAGTTACCAACGCTACGTGGGAAGATTTATGGTTAAACGAAGGTTTTACCTCTTACGTTGAAAACCGCATCATGGAAGAAGTGTTTGGCCGCGACCGCGCCGTAATGGAGCAAGCTTTAGATGCAGCAGGCTTACGCGCTCAGCTTAAAACCATTGATGCACCCGATACGCGCCTTAATTTAAAACTTAATGGCCGCGATCCAGATGATGCATTTAGCTCAGTGCCATACACTAAAGGGCAGCTATTTTTAATCTACCTAGAAGAAAAATACGGCCGAGATAAGTTTGATGACTTTGTTAAGACCTACTTTAATGAGTTTGCATTTAAATCGCTGACTACTGCGCAATTTGTTACTTACTTAAAAGCTAACTTAATTGAAAAATATCCAGGCGTTGTAAGCATGGATAAAGTGAATGAGTGGATTTTTGAGCCAGGTTTACCAAGCGATGCACCTAACCCAACATCGGATGCGTTTGATAAAGTAGATACAGCAAGCGCAGCATGGTTAAAAGGTGAAACAAGCGCAGCACAATTACCTACGGCTCAATGGACAGTGCACGAGTGGTTACACTTTTTAAATAACCTACCACGTGATTTAAGCTTAGATAAGATGAGCGAGCTTGATAAGCAATTTAACTTAACGCAATCAACCAATGCAGAGCGCGCGTTTGCATGGTTTATGTTAGCGGTAGGTAATGGTTACCAACCTATTTACCCAGCGCTTGATAAGCACTTATCAGGTATTGGCCGCCGTAAATTAATTGTGCCGTTATACAAAGCACTTATTAAAAATGGTAAGCGTGAGTGGGCACACGATGTATACATCAAAGCACGCCCAGGCTACCACCCGCTTGCACAAGGCACCATTGACGCTTTATTTGATAAATAAACAACCTGTGCCATCCCTAAAAGTGTTCACACCTTTAGGGTAAAACAGCAAAACCATTAAAAAAGGCCGATTTATCGGCCTTTTTTAATACTGTAATTTTCTCAAACTAAAAACTGTAACTAAGCTCAGCGCAGTTAGCGCTTAAAATTAGTAGCTGAGATAAGTTTATTATTCAACGCCTTGGTTCGTTACCTTTTCTAAAAAGGCCTTTCGCTCAGCAAGCGTTGCTTGCTGCCACCAAAATTCTAGCATTTGCGGTGCACTTGGCATGCCTTTGCCATTAATAGGCGCAATAGGCTTAATAGGTTGGCTTGGACGCGTTGGACCCGCTGGCACCGTATTTTGTAAAGCAGGCTTTTGACTTGCAAGCTGTGTATTTGAAATAACACTAAGCGGCTGTGCCACAGACGCGCCCTTTGCTTTTAAACTTACCTGTGGTGCCTCAGCAAATATTTTCGCTGATACCGCGTTATCGGCACGATTAAACACCATGTCGTAGTCTTTGTTATCGTCAATAGTAATGTCTACCCAAAACGGTTCAGACTCTATTACCTCATGATCGTCAAAGCCTAGCTCGTATAAATCGGTGTATTTTAATTTTAATCGATAAGAGCCTGGATCAAGTTCAATGTCGTCAACGCGGCTAAATAGAGAGCTTTCAATCACTCTTTCGCCGACTTGTAAAGGCACTAACTCTTCAGGAAAGTGAATATTTCCGGCACTTACTGACATACTCATCAATAGTGCCGCAGCTGCAGTTATTAACATTGGTTTACGCATAAAAACTCCTTTATTTGTTTTGAGTTTGACACTGCAAACAAAATTTGTCATTAGTGACTTTAAATTCAACCCTTACACTGAAACGATTATGAGCACAGAAACAATATTTACAAAAATTATTAACCGCGAAATTCCTGCCGACATTATTTACGAAGACGACAC
>NZ_DCYU01000133.1:4115-40708 GCF_002331165.1 Pseudoalteromonas sp. UBA2102 | reverse complement strand
GCTCGATTTTTACTTATTCTTACAGGGATGTAAGTCATTAGAATAACGCAGGAGCAGTTATCGAGTCCACTAGGTTACAAACCTCGCGCCGCGATTAAACCGCCCCTAGTTTGAACAAATTTCAAACTGCAAAGGTCAACAGACCCTATTTGAGTTACTTTTTATGCACCTTGCTCAACACTTAATTTAAACGGCTTTATTAATAAAAATTAAAGCAAAAAAAAGCGGCTTTACTATAAAAGTAAAGCCGCTTACACACACAATGATTGGGTGTAACTGTGATTTTTTACGTTACGCTGGGCTCATAAACTCGTTAATTTGTTCATGAGTCAGTGTAGGTGTAGCACCGGCACTTTCGGCCACCATTGCACCAACTGCACACGCAAAATCAACAGCATGTTGTGCACAATCGCTACTACAAAGCTGATAAATTAACGACCCTAAAAACGAATCCCCCGCGCCTACTGTATCCACAACGCTAATTAAATAACCTGAGTTATAGTAATTTTCGCCTTTAATGGTTAGTAGTGCACCGTGGCTGCCTTTAGTTACACATAAGTATTCGGTGTTAGTTTGCTGTGCAATAAACGCTAAGTTTTGCTCAAGTGAATGGAACTTACAGCCCATTGCCTTGGCAATTTCATAAAGCTCTTCATCGTTTAATTTGATGAAGTCGGCTTTATTCATTAAATCTACTAATGTGTCTAACGTGTAGTGTGGCGCACGTAAATTTACGTCAAACACTTTGAAGTTAGCTACATCAACTAATTGGTTTAATGTAGCAAGTGAGGCTTCGCTTCGGCCAATTAGGCTGCCAAATACAAATACATCACTGGCTTTTACTTTTTCAATAAGTGAGTCTGTAAGCTCGATGTTATCCCACGCAGTGTCGGCAACTATTTCGTAGCTGGCTGAGCCGCTTTTATCTAAGGTAACTTGTACTGTGCTGGTTTTTTTGTCGTTATTAACGCCAATGTATTCGCAGCTTACGCCTTTGCTTTTAATTTCGCCTAGTAGCTCAGTACCCAGTTCATCGTTACCTACAGCGCTTATCATGTCGGCTTTAATGCCCAGTGAGTTAATACGCACACACATGTTAAGCGGCGCGCCGCCTAAGCGTTTATCGTTTGCAAAACAATCCCATAGTACTTCGCCAAAGCAACTTACGCTTACGTCTTTACCTTGTTTAGAATCAATTAAAATGCTCATTATTAGTTACCTTTAGGCTCAAGCACGTTATTCATAATTGCTTTAATTTTGCTAGCCGGTGCGTATAACGCTTCTACATTGTTTTTGTAGTGAGACGTAAAGGCACTTTGCGTATTTAAATCGCCAAATAAGCTAGTTAGCGATAAAAATGCAAGGTCATCAGTCGCCGTTTTAGCCGCGGCTTCATGTAACTCGCTTTGCATTGCATCGATTATTTCAAGCTTATTGCCTTGCTCATCTTCGCCTTTATCGCTGTAAAAACACCATGCAGCAATAACCAGGGTCGCAAGTGATACATCACGGCCATGGGCTAGATTTTCGTTAATAGTGGCAATTAAAAACTTAGGTAGCTTTGCTGCGCTTTCTGAACAAATGCGCGATAAGCTGTCTTTAATGTTTGGATTAGCAAAGCGCTCAATTAGCGTGTCTTTGTAGATTTCAAGATCAATGCCTTCTAATTTTTCTAGGTTAGGCGTTACTTCTCTATCCATAAACGCACGTAAGTACTTAGCAAATAAAGGATCTGATACTGTTTCGTCAATTGTGCCGTAGCCATGTACAGAGCCTAATAAACCCAGTACCGAATGGCCTGCATTTAATAAGCGTATTTTCATGGTCTCAAAAGGTGTTACGTCACTTACAAATTGTGCGCCAACGCTATCCCAATTTGGGCGTCCGCAGCAAAATGAGTCTTCAATTACCCATTGAGTAAACGACTCACAGGTAATTGGCCATTCATCGCTAACACCGTACGCATCAACAACGTAGTCGATATCGCTCTTTTTAGATACTGGCGTAATACGGTCAACCATTGCATTTGGGAAAGTTACGTTAGTAGCAATCCACTCGCTTAGCTCTTTGTCTTGCTCGGCCGCAAAGGCAAGTAGCATTTTACGCGTTACATTACCGTTGTGCTGAATGTTATCGCACGACTGTACTGTAAACGCATCAAGGCCTTGTTCTTTACGTAGCTTTAACGCAGCAGTAATGTAGCCAAACGCCGTAATTGGGTCGTTCGGGTTATTAATGTCGTTAATAATGTCTGGGTTTGAGTAATCAAACTCACCCGTTACTGGGTTAAAGTTATAGCCGCCTTCGGTAATGGTTAACGACACAATATGCGTATCGCTGTGCGCAAGCTTATTAATAACCGCTTGCTTGTCCTCTGGAGCAAACAAAAAGTCAATCATAGAGCCAATAACTTTGTTATCTATTTGCCCGTTTGGGTGTCTTACCGTTAGCGTGTAAAGGTAGTCTTGTTGCTTTAAAATATCGCGCAGACCACGGTTACCTTCTAATAAGCCAACACCACAAATACCCCACTGTTCAGCACCTGGCGTTTTTAATAGCTCGTTAATGTACACCGCTTGGTGAGCACGGTGAAAGCCGCCCACACCAATATGAACTATACCCGCTTTTAGCTTACTACGGTCGTAGTTTGGTGTATCTACATGGCTTGGCATATCTGCCAAGCTTTGTTGGTTTAGCCCTTTAACAAGAGCGTCAGTGTGCTGGTGTTGCGTCATGGTGCGGCCTTACTAAAACAATATTAAAAATTTAAATTAAGATGCAGTATTGAGTGCTTTATGGCGCAATAGCGACCAGTAAGCGGTTGCAAAATAAATAATGGTGCAAATAAAACATGCAATTTCAAACTGAGATTTATTTCCTGCGTAAATGCTCATGCTGTCACTAAAAAACATTACTTGGCTGGCAAAGCCAAAAATAATAAGTAACGAAACAGTCGACACGCCATTTAACACTTTGGTTAGCATTGAGTTATCAACAACCGGAGCTTGAACGTTTTCTGCAAGCCCTGCTTGGTACTCTTTAATGTCTTGCTGCTCTTGCTCTTCTGCTGCAATTTCTTTGCTGTAGTCTTCACCTGCGCCGTACTTTTTAGCCAGTAGCGTGTAAATAACAATGGTGAAAATCCAAGTAGGAATAAATAAGTAGTAAAACGACATTACATCAATCGCATTTAAACCAAAGCCAAACACAAGTGCTAATGCCCAAGAGGCAATGGCCGGTACGCTACGTGTAATGTTTTTGTATTTAGCCCAGTAGCGGGTTAAACCAATTTTAGGAAATAAAACATGCTCGGCAAATACAATGCCGCCTACAGGTACTACTAATAAGCCTGCGTAAGTTAAAAGCGGTAACATTTGCGAAAATACAAACGGGAAACACGCAATTATAACGGTTACAACACCGACAATTGCGGTAGTGCGCTCGCGCGATTGGTCAACAAAAATAGATTGTGCTGCAAGGCCTGCGCGGTAAAGGTTGGCGTTAGCTGTAGTCCAGCCCGCAATAATTACAATAACAAAGCCTGTCCAGCCTAATGCGTGGTAAGCAACGTCACCTGGGTCAAGTGATGAAATAGTTGTTTTAAGTAATACCGCAACACCTGCGCCCATAATACCGGCCGAGATCCATGCTAAGTAATGGCCAAAAAACATACCTACGCCTGAAAACAAACCGTAGCTTTTGCGTTTAGCAAATCTAAAAATTGCCATATCAATTAAGCCAAAGTGGGTAATAGAGTTTGCAGCCCATGCAAAACCAATAACCTCTAATAAGCCAATACCTTTTTCGCCATCAGCGGTGGTACCGGTCCAAATAGAAGAATCCCCTATCGCCATAAAGTCATCAAACCCTGTTAGCGTAGTTACTCCTAATACATGATTAGAAAGCTCAGGGAACAAGGCAAACGAGCCCGCTATAAAAATAACAAATAACCATGGCGCACAAATTTTAGAAAAATCAGCAACGGTTGAAAAACCATACATAGCCACAAATACAACAATAGAGCCAACCGATAATACAATGGCCACAAATGCTAAGCTGTTAGGGTACCAATCGAGTTGCGCGGGTATATCAAACAAAAACCGCACTGCGGTTGCCGATACCGTGATCATGGCGGCGGATATCACACTAAATATGACCACATTTGCCCAGTTATAGAGCTTGGTCATTGAGTTACCCGCAATTTTATTTAGGTAGTTGTATAAACTTAAGCGTGTTTCTACCGCAATTGGAGAGGTAATTAACCACCACGAACACATAGCTAATAGGTTACCAATTAATAAACCTAATAGAATGTCGATGGTTGATGCGCCTAATGCAACAAAGGTTGCACCAATAACAAACTCGGTTGCAGCAACGTGTTCACCAGCGTATAAACCGGCAAAGTGCTTCCAACCATGAAGCTTATGATTAGCAACGGGCAATTGCTCTTCGTTAACATCGTTAAATGTTTGTGTGTGTGGACTTGATGCCATGGTATTTTCCTATTGTTTTAAGCACAGCCCTAACTAACCTGAACTCTGGATAATAAATCTATCTCAAGCAGCTATTTCCAGCGCTAACTACGTTAAATTTACTTGCAATAGGCTAGCTATTGACGCGTAATTTCGCCTTGTTTTCACTGTAAATCTCTGGCTAGAAAAAATAAACATAGATATCACTTTTGATTTAATATGTTAGTAAATCTCTTAACCAAAGTTCAGGTTAACTATTAATTTAAATAAGTGTTTTTTATTTAAATTAATAGTGAGTAAATCACCGTGCCTTTTTATAATGCTACTACTATAACTACTTAATAATTAATGCATTTTTACGTTAAGCTTTGTCAGTGTAATAAAGCTCAACGTTGATATTCTATTACTGTGTTTGTAATGTTGGGTACTGCTTATAAAAGTCATCCCAATGCGTTAAATGCGCTACCTCTGGGTAAGCTTGGTGAACAAAGTTCACTGCATCTTGCATATGCCCACCCCCGCTGTAATGCAAAACCTGCATATTGGCGGCAAGTGCGGCGCACACGCCGGCTTTTGAATCTTCAATCACTAAACAATTTTTTGGCTTTACGCCCATTTGCTCAGCGGCATGTAAAAATAAATCGGGTGCGGGCTTACCATTCTTTACCTCACTTGAGGTAAATACCTTATTAAAGTGCTGCGATAAATTAACCACATTAAGCGCTTTAGCGGTGCGTTTAGGGCTACTGCTTGTTGCAATGCAACAAGGTACAGATAATTGCTCTAGCACGTGTTTAATGCCGTTAGTTGGCATTAATGCAGTTTCGAACTCGTTTAATAATGCTTCTCGGTAATCGGCTTCAAAGCTCTCAGCTAAGATCACGTTAAAGGTATCGAATAAGTTTTGAGTGACTGTTTTAAAATTACAGCCCAAAAAATATTGTTGTACATAGGCTCGGTCAATATTAACGCCAATCTCTGCAAGCATGTTTATTAACACTTGCGCGCTTAATATTTCGCTATCTATAACAACGCCATCACAATCAAAAATAACTAATTCTATTTTAGTATTCATATTGCCCCTTTATATGCACCTAGTTTGGTGCAACCTTGAGTTGAGCATAAGCCCAGCAAGTGAGCATATTCTCTTTATTGTTATAATAAGTCAACATCTTGTTAGTGAAAAACGCACCACAATGGTGAATATTTATTCATTAAATATGAAATTGTCTGTATTTTCATTGATTTCAAAATTGCAATTACGACTAAGGTCGAACATTGCAAAACCGCTATTTAGAAAATAGAAGGCAGCTCACAAATAACAATCTAAATTTGTGATTACCCCAATCTAAACAATCAATTTTACCGAACCCACTTTTGTTAATACACTCGTTAACAGTTAAACAGCCAGCAACACTGCCGGCACTTTTATACAGATGAGGTCGACAATGAATACTCAAAAAAACACGATTAATAATAAATCTACGTTAACGCTAAGCGCATTAGCTTTAGCAATGGCATTACCTGCAAGTGCCGCAACTACCCTTACTAAAGACAACGGCGCAGCTGTTGGCGACAACCAAAACTCTATTACCGCAGGTGAGCGCGGAAGTGTATTACTTGAAGACGTACACCTAATTCAAAAGCTACAACGTTTTGCACGTGAGCGTATTCCTGAGCGTGTAGTGCATGCGCGTGGTACAGGTGCACACGGTGTGTTTGTAGCGTCTAAAGAATTAGATGACTTAACAATTGCTGCACCGTTTGCAGAAGCGGGCAAAGAAACTGACGTATTTGTACGTTTTTCATCAGTAATTCACTCAAAAGGTAGCCCAGAAACACTACGTGACCCACGTGGTTTTGCTACTAAGTTTTACACCGACCAAGGTAACTGGGATTTAGTAGGTAACAATTTACCGGTATTCTTTATTCGCGATGCGATTAAATTTCCAGACATGGTTCACTCGTTAAAGCCATCACCGGTAGATAACATTCAAGATCCTAACCGCTTTTTTGACTTTTTCTCATACGAGCCAGGTTCTACTCACATGTTAACGTGGGTATACAGCGACTACGGTACACCAGCAAGCCTACGTAAAATGGACGGCTGGGGCGTACATGCTTACAAAATGATTAATAAGTCAGGCGATGTTAAATACGTTAAGTTTCACTGGGTAAGCCAACAAGGTATAGACAACCTTGATGCTAAAGAAGTAAACGAAGTGCAAGGTAAAGACTTCCAACACTTAACACGCGACCTATACAGCGAGATTGGTAAAGGCAACTTCCCTAAGTGGGATCTATACATTAAAACCCTTGATCCGTCGCAGTTAGATGACTTTGACTACAACCCATTAGATGCAACAAAAATGTGGTTAGACGTTAAAGAAACTAAAGTAGGCACCATGACCCTAAACCGTATGCCAACTAACTTCTTCCAATCTACAGAACAAGTTGCAATGGCACCGGCAAATGTAATTCCGGGTATTGAGCCATCTGAAGACAGACTATTACAAGGGCGTGTTTTCTCTTACGCCGATACGCAAATGTACCGCTTAGGTGCTAACCACCAACAATTGCCAATTAACCGTGCAAAAGTTGAAGTGGTTAACTACAACCAAGACGGCGCAATGAACTACGGTAATACAACAAGTAACGTGAACTACCAACCAAGTCACGAAAACGTTGCAGAAAACCCAATTGCACGCAGAAGTAACACAGAGCTTAAAGGCTACGTACAACAAGCAGCAATTAAAAAGCAGCAAAACTTTGCTCAAGCGGGTGTACTTTACCGCAGCTTTAGCAAGCAAGAGCGCACTAACTTAGTTAACAACTTAGCCGGTGATTTAGGCAAAGTGAAAGACAGCAAAGTTATGCACAAAATGCTTAGCCACTTCTACAAAGCAGATAGCGAATACGGTACACGCTTAACTAACGCTGTAAACGGCGACATGAAACAAGTTAAGCAACTAGCCGCTAAGCTTTAATATTTTACCCAACCTGTGAGTTATTGAGGAAAGCCTAGCTTTCCTCTTTTTTAAAAAGGTAAACAGTATGCGTAAATTACTTATTATATTTACTTTAGTGATGAGCTTTTCAAGCTTTGCCAATGAGCCACAAAGCGCTGTAACAGAACAAAGCACCGCCCAGTCGCAATACGACAGCTTACTTGCTTATTACTTTGCAGCCGCACGCACCGACGACACCGCCGTAATAACGCAATTTGTTGATGCTGGCATTCCTATTAATAGTTACAACAACAAAGGTTACACCGCGCTAATGATTGCCACCTACCACGGCAATAAAAATACGGTAAACACCTTATTGCAACTAGGCGCTAATGCATGCCTTGAAGACAACCGCGGTAACACAGCCCTAATGGCCGCCATATTTAGAGGCGAATTTAGCATAGCTAAAACACTTGTAGGCCTTGATTGCGATAACGCACATCAAAACAAAGCCGGTCAAACAGCCGAGCAATTTGCACAAAGATTTGGCCAACAAAAAGTGCTCGACTTATTAGCACAGGTAAACAGTAAATCTAATTAACCAACTTTTAATTACCCCCTAGCCCATTATTGTTAGTGACATTAAGGCTACATTAGCAGCCAATAACAAGGCTCTAGCAAAATAAGTAGTACCCTTGAGTTATTTAAACCTTCCTCTCGCCCCATTTCATCTGGGGCGTGGTTTAATACCAACGCCAATAAATAGCTGATCTATTTTACTTGCTAAAACAACTCATTTCTTTGTTGTAATTTTCGTCGAGGGAACAACCATTTACATCAATCTACGCCTAAACTGAATTGTTTTTTCTGGGTGAAATTTAGAACACATACTTAATGGGGTTGGTATAAACAACGCACGCCCCTCTTGCTGAGACTGGTCTAACCAGCTATTATTTTTACCTGTGTACTTTATATGGGAAATAATAATTCTAATGACCGCACCACACTTTGAGCACGTCACTATAACCTGTAACGACAGGCAAACTCTAAGCGCACACCTATTTACACCCACCAGCGCTATTAAAGGTGCGGTGATGATTGCCCCTGCAACCGGTATAAAGCAGCAGTTTTATGCAAACTTTGCTACTTACTTACAGCAACATGGCTTTGGCGTTGTTACGTTTGATAACAGTGGCATTGGCCAATCGCTTAACCGCAGCATTAAAAAAAGCAAAGCCAGTTTACAAAGTTGGGGTGAGCAAGACATGCCTGCGGTGCTTGAGCATTTGCAAAGGGTATTTCCTAATACTCAGTATCATTTAGTGGGTCATAGCGCCGGCGGGCAATTAGTGGGGCTAATGCATAACGCTAACGAGCTAAGCTCCGCGTTTAATTTTGCTTGCTCGTCGGGTAAATTAACTAATATGAGCTTAGCGTATCAGGTTAAAGCGCACTTTTTTATGAATGGGGTTATTCCTCTTAGTAATGCCTTGTTTGGTCATACTAAATCGCAGTGGTTTGGCATGGGCGAGCCACTACCTAAAGGCGTAGCTAAACAATGGCGCAAATGGTGTAACGCCCAAGGGTATGTGCAATCAGCATTTGGTGATACCGTATTCCAACACTGTTACAACACGCTTTCTATGCCCTCAATATGGGTTAATGCTACCGATGACGATATTGCTAACAATGCAAATGTTGCCGATATGCTCTCGGTTTTTCCTAAATTAAAAGCACAAACCCTAACCTTAAACCCACACGACTATGGTTTGAAGGAAATTGGCCATATGAAATTTTTTAGCAAAAAATCTGACGGATTATGGCCACTTGCGCTTAACTGGCTAAACAAACACAGTTAAAAAAGGATGCGTTTACTCCGTAAATTTGCACCGTTAATTTACGGCGTTAATTTGCTTTTTAACTGGTTTTTCACGCGTTACGAAATAGCACACGAGTGAGCCGCCAGTTACCATTATTACTCCTTGCCAAAACGAGGCACTAAGGGTAATTGATAAATAAAGCGCCGAAATAATCGCTGAAAAAACCGGCGTAAAATACGAAAGCGTACCAAGCAACATTAAGTTACCGCCAATAATAGCTTGGTTCCAAAGAGCATACCCACTGCCAACAACCACACCAGCTAGCACAAGCGTTACGGTCGCGTGCAGTGTAAAGGTCATTTTTGGCTCGTCACTTAATCCATACAACACCCATAAGCTTAGTGCCGTGGCGATAAAAAACAGCACAATGGCATTTTGCCCATTGCTATTTTTTTGAGTAATTACACAGTAAACAGACCAAATAAAAGGTGCTACAAACGCCAACAAGTAGGCCGTTGGGTTACTGGCAAAATTGCCCATAATACTATTAAGTGATAACCCACTATCGCCACCAACGCACCAAGCCACACCAAAAAAAGCAAGCAGCATACCGGGGTAAATCCAAACACTTACTTTACTACGGTTAACTATAATACTGAGCAAAATGGTAAGTGTGGGCCATAAATAATTTATAACCGCCATTTCTACCGCTTGGTGGCGATTATTAGCAAGCCCTACAAACAGCGCTAAACACACCTCGTAAAGTGCAAATAAAGCAGTACCCCAAATAATATAGCGCTTATTAAACCCAGCAAACTTAGGCCGCCCCATTACCAAAATTAAAAACAGCGCGCTTACACTGTACATGAGTGCCGCCCCTCCTATGGGGCCAAATAACTCCGAAACATCCCTGAGCAGAGCCACTAAACAACTCCATAATAAAATAGCGGCAATGCCATAAAGCGTGTATTTATGATTAGAAAAAAAGTCCATCAACTACCTAAAAGTACTACTTACGTTTGACGTTACGCTAACAGTAATTAGTGGGTTAAACAATTGTTGCTCATCATTTATTGTTATAAAGATGTTTTTGGCCTGTACTTAAGTGTTTGACCTTTTGGTCAGTAAAGTTACAATCATTCAACACGTTAAAAACAGCATCGCCATAATGAGCACACAAACAAAGCCAAATAAAAAAGAACTCACCCGAGTAAAAAACCAAACATTAATACTCGATGCCGCCGAGCAATTGTTTTCTCAGCTTGGTTACGATGGCACCAGTATGAGTATGGTTGCCAAAGAAGCAGGCGTTCCTAAGGCCAATATTTTATATTATTTTAAAAGCAAAGACGGCCTATACGAAAACGTAATAGACCGCATTATCGCGCACTGGAACTTAGGCTTAGATAACGTAACCCCTGAGGACGACCCTGCACATGTGCTGTATCACTATATTAAAAGCAAAGTCATACTTGCCGTAAACCAGCCGCTGCAATCACGTTTATTTGCCAGTGAAATACTGCGCGGCGCTCCTTATTTGCAAAACTACTTTAGAACCAACACACGCCCGTGGGTAAAACAAAAGGTAGGCGTGTTTCAGGCCTGGATAGATGCAAACAAAATGGATAATGTTGACCCTTACCATTTATTATTTACCATTTGGTCAACTACGCAGTACTACGCCGATTTTCAGGCCGAAGTGCTACTGGTAATGAACAAGTTAGAATACGACGAAACCGATGTGGCACAAATAACGCAATCAACTGCCCACATAATTTTAAAAGGTATTGGTTTAAAAATACCTGAGCACAGTGAGGCTTAACCCATGGATAACTTTACCACCCCAGACTTATTTGACGATCACCGCAATAGCGTACAAGTAGCCGACAGCGGCCTGCGCCACTTTGGTAAAAAAACCACATTTAGTGGCCAAGCAGTTACCGTTACCTGCCCAGACGATAACTCGTTTGCCGCAGACATACTGCATGAAAACGGCAAGGGTAAAGTACTGGTTATTGACGGCTTTGCTAGCAAACGCTTTGCTTTTATAGGCGATATTATGGCGGAGCGCGCGTTAAAAAACGGCTGGGAAGGCGTGATTATTAACGGCTGTTGCCGTGACATTGAAATACTTGCCACTATGGATTTGCCGGTTATGGCACTTGGCTCTACCCCGCGCAGTACATTAAAGCGTGGCTTTGGAGATAAAAATCAAACAGTGACCATGCTTAGTACCACAATTAACCCTAACGATTGGCTATACGCCGATGTAAATGGCTTAATTATTAGCCCTAACGCATTACTATAAACGCCACACTTGCAACCAAGTTGGTGCAATCACGCACCAACTTGGTTGTTTTCACCTCTAAATTACACCTTCTTTAATACTTATATTTTTATAAATATCTGCTAAACCCCATACAAACCAAACAAAACCTGACCGAACGGACAACTTTATTGCATTTGGCATTGCTTTTGCTTAGCTTTTAGGCAATATAATAGCTAACCGATTAAAAAGCGGATCAGGCTCTGTAAAATAAAAATAAGATGTTACGCAGTGGGCTGAAAAATAATAATAAGTAATTCGTCTTTTTAATCACCCTAAATCTGATTATAACCAGTTGGTCAGATTTACTTTATAACGAGTGGTGATATGAGTACCAAAACACATAATAATTTTACCGGTATTTTTTGTGACCATGGCCCTAACGCATGGCAAACACAAACCCACGGCACACTTGTAAATAAGCGCCTTGCGGTAAAAGATGTATTTGCAGTTAAAGGCGAGCGCAACAGCGCAGGTAACCCAAGCTGGTTTAAAGCAGCAAAACCTGCACAGCAAACAGCAAGTGCCGTAAACAAACTAATGAATGAGGGTTGTCGCTTTACAGGCTTTACCCATACCGATGAGCTGGCCTACAGCTTAGAGGGCAATAACATTCACTATGGTGCAGCACAAAACCCAAAACTTAAAGGCCATGCAAGTGGCGGCTCAAGTATGGGTTCGGCTGCAGCTGTAGCGGCTAACTTAGCCGATATTGGCTTAGGCACTGATACTGGTGGCTCTATTAGAATACCGGCAAGTTATTGTGGCTTATTTGGCATAAGGCCAAGCCATAACGTAATTGAAAAAGATGGCCTAATACCGCTAGCGCCCCCATTTGATACCATTGGCTGGCTTACGCAAAATGCAGAGCTGCTAAGCGATGTAGGCAATGTACTGTTACCAAATCAAGCTATTAATAACGTTGATACTTTAGTTATTTGCGAGCCATTATTTGAGCTGGTTGACCCTGCTTTACAAGCCCCGCTTAAACAACTGCTTGAAAAAACCAAACCTTATTTTAAACACCATAAAGAATTTGAACTGCCTAACAGCAGCTTATTAAGCGAACTGGCTGACAGCTTTAGAATACTGCAAGGGCGAGCAATCGCAAAAACGCATAAAGATTGGCTTCAATTGCCAGGGCAACTTCCCCAGTTTGCTCCGGCAATTGCGGCACGTTTTAACATGGCGCTTGCTCTAACCGCCCAAGAAGAACAAGAAGCACTAAATGTACAAACCCAATGGCAAACACTAATCGCTAAAAACCTAAACACAAACAGTTGTTTATTTTTGCCAACCACACCCACAACTGCACCTAAATTGGGCGCCGACACAAGCGCCTTACGTATGCAAATAATCACCTTATCGGCCATTGCGGGCTTGAGCCGCTCGGCGCAAGTACACTTACCATTGGCTAATTTAGAAAATGGCCACCCGTATGGGTTTTCATTAATGATGAGCCACGGCAACGATAAAAGCCTACTTGCCTGCGTACAACAATTAGCTGCCCACTTTAAACAGGACACACTTGCATGAGCACACACAACATTGCCTTTACTGCCCCGCATTTTGCAGCAACCGAGGCAGGCACCTTAATACTAAAACAAGGCGGTACAGCCACCGAAGCCATGGTAGCGGCAGCGGCTGCTATTAGCGTGGTATATCCACATATGAACTCAATTGGCGGCGACAGTTTTTGGCTTATTGATAACCCAAACCAAAGTATACCCACTGCCATTGATGCCTGCGGGCGCGCACCAAACGATATAAGCGCCTATAGCAATGAGCCACACATACCAGAGCGCGGCGGTTTAAGCGCGCTTACTCAGGCTGCAACACTTCGCGGCTGGCAAAAAGCCCTTGCGGTAGATGAGCACGCTGCTCTTTCGCTAAGTACTATTTTAGCCCCAGCCATAAAGCTCGCGCGCGATGGCTTTACAGTATCTAAAAGCTTGCAAGCAGGCTGCGAAAAGCTTGCCACCGCTTCAAACACTAACGCTGCCTTTAAAGAACTTTACATACCTAATGGTAAACCGTTGCAAGCGGGCCAACATTTTAAAAACCCAGAACTTGCCAGTACCTTTGAGCACTTAGCCGAGCATGGCTTAAACGCCTTTTACCAAGGCCCTTTAGCAGAGTCGTTTGCAAACGATTTAGCTGCCGCAGGCAGTGCAATTACACGCGCTGATATTGCCAATACGCAGGCCGATTTAGTAACGCCGCTCAGTGCTAATTTATCGGGCATACAGTGTTATAACTTACCCGCCCCCACGCAAGGCGTGCATTCTCTGCAAATAATTGGCGCTGTTAATAAACTAAAACATTTAGCCAAAACAGAGGCCGATTGGATGCACTTAATTGTTGAAGCAACCAAACAAAGCTTTACGCACCGCCCTACACTTTGGGCAGACCCAGACGCGCTTGGCGATGATTATAAAAACGCATTAACTGATGAGCGCTTAAATGCGCTTGCCAGCAATATAGATATGAGCCAAGCCAAGCAATGGCCATTTAATGCAGAGCCCGGCGATACCGTCTGGATGGCCGCACGTGATAAAAACGGCCAACTAGTGAGCTTTATTCAAAGTGTTTACTGGGAATTTGGTAGCGGCATTTTGATGAGCGAAGGCGGCTTTGTGTGGAATAACCGCGGTTTAAGTTTTAGTTTAAATAGCAACGATGCCAATGCCTTAAAAGCGCATAAAAAACCGGCTCATACACTCAACCCTGCTTTGGCAAAATTTGACGATGGTAGGCGCCTTGCCTACGGCACCATGGGCGGCGAAGGCCAGCCACAAACACAAGCTGCAGTATTTAGTGGGTACGCATGGCGTAATAAATCAATTACCCAAGCAGTAAGCGATCCGCGTTGGTTATTAGGGCGCACCTGGGGCGATACAAGCACAAATTTAAAGGTAGAGCAAAGCTTAGTAATTCAAGTTAAACATGAATTAAATCAACGTGACCACGACTGGGTAAGCGTTGATAATAACAATGAAATGATGGGTCATGCAGGTGCCATTTTAGATACGCCTACCAGCCTTGAAGCAGCCACCGATCCTCGTTCAGATGGTCGCGCAACAGTAACTACAGCAGGAACACAATGACAGAAATAATAAATCAATGGCCGATTATAGCGGCCTTAATAGCAACCGGTATTTTTGCAGGTATTTTAGCAGGCCTATTTGGTGTAGGCGGCGGCATAGTAATTGTGCCTGTGCTGTACTTTTTACTACAAGGCTTTGGCGTAAGCCCTGAGTCGGCCATGATGATAGCCACCGCGACATCGCTTGCCACCATAGTGCCTACTTCTATTTCGTCGATTCGCTCGCACCATGCCAAGGGCAATATCGACCTTGCTTTAATTAAATACTGGGCCCCGTTTATTTTGGTAATGGCCGTTATATGTAGCTACTTAGCTCATTCTATACGCGGTAATGCATTGGTACTTATGTTTGCCTGTATTGCCATTTTAGTAAGTTTAAACATGTTATTTAGAGCCGGCGCGCCTGCCCTTGTTAGTAAATTACCAGGTAAATTTGGCCAAGGCATTATGGCAAGTATTGTAGGTGGTTTATCGGTAATGATTGGCATAGGTGGCGGCACTATTGGCGTACCCATGCTAAACGCGTTTAACGTACGTGCTCATGTTGCCGTTGGCACCGCTGCTGTATTTGGCTTATTAATTGCGCTACCGGGCGTTATTACTTTATTAAGTATTGGTACTACACCCACCGATGCGCCGCTTGGCACGTGGGGCCTTGTAAACCTACCTGCTTTTATACTTATTATTCCGCTTACTATTTTGTTTGCCCCTATTGGCGTAAAAATTGGTAGCAAGCTAGATCAAAAACAATTAAAACGCGCCTTTGCCGTTGTATTAATGATAACGGGCATTCGTATGCTTATTCAGACTCTGGGAGCCTAAAACATGTTTAGCGACACGCAAATTCAAACTTTAAATCCGCCACAGCGATTACTCATGGGCCCAGGCCCAATAAATGCAGATCCACGTGTGCTACGTGCTATGTCGGCGCAGCTAATTGGCCAATACGACCCAGTAATGACCGGTTTTATGAACGAAACCATGGCCCGCTATCGCGAAATTTTTAAAACCAAAAACGAATGGACCATGTTAGTTGATGGTACATCGCGCGCAGGCATAGAAGCCGTTTTATGCTCTATTTTACGCCCAGGCGATAAAGTACTGGTGCCCATTATGGGCCGCTTTGGCCACTTGCTTGCTGAAATAGCCGAGCGCGTAGGCGCAAAAGTACACACCATAGAAGTTCCGTGGGGCGAGGTATTTACCCCCGAACAAATAGAAAAAGCCATTGTTGATGTAAAACCCCATGTACTTGCTATGGTACAGGGCGATACCTCTACAACCATGAACCAACCCCTTGAACACATTGGCGATATTTGCCAAAAGCACGACGTATTATTTTACTGCGATGCCACCGCTTCGATTGTAGGTAACGATTTACCCGCCGATGAGTGGAAACTCGATGCGCTTTCGGTTGGTTTGCAAAAATGTTTAGGTGGCCCGTCTGGCTCTGCCCCTTTAACACTGAGCGATAAATGCGCCGATTGGATCCAAAAACGCAAAAAAGTAGAAGCGGGTATTCGTACCGCGCAGCATACCGACGGCACCGAGCCATTTGTACGCTCAAACTATTTTGATTTAGGCATGATCATGAATTACTGGGGCGAAGAGCGCCTTAACCACCACACCGAAGCCACCAGCATGCTGTATTGCGCATCAGAATGTGCTCGCATTGTTATTGAAGAAGGCGTAGATAACTGCGTTGCCCGCCACAAGTTACACGGCGATGCCATGCTAACGGGTATTCAAGCGCTGGGCTTAAACGTATTTGGCGACTTAAACCATAAAATGAACAACGTAGTGGGTGTTTATATACCCGAGGGCATTAATGCTGACCACGTACGCGGACAAATGCTAACCGACTTTGGTATTGAAATTGGCACCTCGTTTGGGCCGCTGCATGGCAAAATTTGGCGTATTGGCACCATGGGTTACAACGCCCGTAAAGATGCCGTATTACAAACATTGGCAAGCCTAGATGCCTGCTTACACGCCAACGGCTATAAAGGCCCTAAAGGCGAAGCCGCTATTGCCGCCCTTGCCCATTATAAGTAAAAAAAGGATTTAGCATGACGATTGCAAGCCCCCTCCATGAGCCATTATTAAACAGTGAGCTGGCTAATAAATTTGCCGCGCGCGCGTTATTGCGCTGTAAAACGCTCAGTGGCCTATCGCAAATGCAAGGTGGCATTCACCGTGTGTATTTATCTAAAGAGCACAAAGAGTGTAACCGTGTAACTGCCGCGTGGATGGCTGAGGCGGGCATGCAATCGTGGCAAGACGAAGTCGGCAATTTATGGGGGCGCTTAGCATCATCTAACCCAAACGCTAAACGATTAATTATTGGCTCACACCTAGACACCGTACCAAACGCCGGTGCATTTGATGGTATTTTAGGTGTGCTACTCGGTATTGAAATAGCCGCCCTTGCACACACGCTTAAGCTTGATTTACCATTTCATTTAGATGTAGTGGGCTTTTGTGATGAAGAAGGCACCCGCTTTGCCACCACGTTAATTGGCTCAAAAGCACTGGCGAACGAGTTTGACCCCCAGTGGTTAAATATACAAGATACAAACGGCATTAGTATGCGCCAAGCCATGCTTGATTTTGGCCTAAACCCTGATGATTACGCTAAAGCCGCCCTTAACAAAAACGAATTACTCGGTTATTGGGAAACCCACATAGAGCAAGGCCCAGTGCTTCAATCGGTAAACCAGGCGCTAGGCGTAGTAACCGCTATTGCTGGCGCCAAACGCGCTATGATCACCCTAACAGGCCTAAGCGGCCATGCAGGCACTACGCCAATGAACTTACGCCAAGATTCGTTAGTTGGCTGCGCCGAGCTTACCCTTGCCATAGAGCAGCTAGCAAAAAACGCGAGTAATGGTGAAGTAGCCACCGTAGGGCAAATTCATGCTCGCCCAGGCGCTACAAATGTTATTGCCGGTAAAACGACTATAAGCCTAGATGCACGCGCACAAAATGATGCCGACCTAGCAGTATTACTTAATGCAATACATACCCGCGCCGATCAAATTGCAACATCGCGTAACTTAACGCTTGATTGGCAGTGGACACATGCGGCCGACGCCGTAGCATGCGACACTCAAATTCAGCAATTGTTTAGCAGTGCCTGTAAATTGAATAACCAAGCCTCACCTTCACTTGCCTCTGGCGCTGGGCACGATGCCATGGCTATTGCCCCTATTTGCCCAGTGGGCATGCTATTTATACGCAGCCCTGGCGGGATAAGCCATCACCCCGCAGAAGCTGTTATTGATGAGGATGTAACAAAAGCCCTTAGCGTAATGTACAGCGCACTCATGCTGTATGTAAAAGAGTTAGAAAAGTAACTAACGGTTGTGTATCCGCAGGGTAGGCTATGTGCTGTTAGCTTAGCCCTGCGTATTAAACGGGGCTGTAGTTATTAATTAAAGCCAGTATTTAAAGAGGGAGTTTAAAACTTAATTAAGGCTTAAGCCAAGCTCATTTAAACTCGCTTCAAAGCGCTGCCATTTTCTATTTATTTTACGCTTAGCCGATGAGCTCACGTAATTACTAATAGGAAAAAACTCAGTATTACCAATATCATCAACAACAACACACCGCTCAATGGTACCGTTATTATTAACACACGCTATGTTGCGTGGTTTTATTTCTTTGGTGATCACTAAATTGTGCAATAAATAATCTTTTAAATTTAATAGTGGCTCGGCTAAGGCTTCACTATTTGGCTGATTTAAATAATATTCTAGCGTTTTAGCCGGCTGATTATTTGCATCAATCACTAGGTCAAACACGTACCCTTTGCCAATATTGGTGTGTACCGTACCATGGTATCGCGCTAACAACTGCCACTGAATGTTCCGGTTACTAAGTCGCTTATAATAAGCCAGCTCTTGCTCTTGCGAAAACCCTTCATGGCTTACTTTTATACATAAATTATGTGCCTCAGGATGCCTGTAACACGTTCTATGCGCCCCTTTACCTACAATTAAATCGTCGTTCAATGAGATCAAACCAATTTTCGTCCTAACGTAAATTTACAAATACCAATTCGCTTAATTAAGTAACCTGTTTTGAGGATTGGTATAAAACGAGGTAAATAACACGCCTTAAAATTGCACGCTTAGTATTTACATCTATTAATGCAGCTTTTTTAATACTATGTCAGTAATAAAGTAGGTACATTCGTTAAATAAGCCGGCCATTTTAACTATAAATTAGGGTTTATCAAGGTAAATTAAGAAAGCAGTGGGTATACAAGCGACTAAAATAACCTTACGAAATAAGTATCACACTAGGCTGGGTTATAATTAAATAAACCAAAAGTGTATGCAGCCATACATTTGTTAATTAGCGCGCTTCGACCTAATAATAAGCATTCATAATTAGCTTAATAAAAAACGAATACGTATACTTTGATATTTTGGAAATGGAGAACATAGGATGTTAAAAAACATTCTATTTTTAATAGGTTGCATACTAATAACTATTGCAGCATGGCTTGTTTTTCAAGCTTTTGGTCAACACACTTTTTCAATAATGCTAATAATTTCTGCTGTAGTAATTATCAAAATTGGCTGGACTAAACTTAAGCATCGAAAGTAATCTCTCGTCTATTTGGCCATTCAACATACTTACTAAGGTTTGAATGTTAATGGCTATATACCGCACAACTATATAGCCATTTTTTTTACTTAAGCCTATTAAACCTTAGCTTAGTTACTCAATCGTTACTTTTGCATCACTTACCCATGTTTCGGTTATCGCCTCTTCGTTTTTATCAACCAAATACGCGCGTATGCTTACGGGGTCGTTATTGCTCTGTTTGTAGTCAAACGCTAATCGCCATTGGTTGGTACCCACTATTGGGTAAGCACCAATTGGCTCAAGTATTTCGCCGTTACTGGCTTCAACAATAGGCTTTATGCCACTTTCTCTATCTAGGCCTTTAAATACTGGCCCTTCAAAATCAATCACCATTTTGTTTACGCCTTCAGGAATAGGCTGGCCAGGAATTCCGCCCTGGCCTTGGCGAGTATTAACAACGCTTGCTAGGTTTTTTGATTTTGGATCGAGTGGACGCCACTCAATATCATAAGAAAAGGTAAACTCATCGCCTTTACGTACCTCTTTTTCAGGCACCCAATAGGCAACAATGTTATCAAACGTTTCATCTTTAGTTGGGATTTCGATTAGCTGCACAGCGCCTCTCCCCCAATCGCCCGTAGGCTTGATCCACGCTGATGAACGCTTATTGTAAAACACGCCGTCGTCTTGGTAGTTATTAAAGTCACGGTCTCTTTGGATTAAACCAAAGCCTTTAGGGTTCTCATCAATAAAGCTATTGGTCGACACCGACTGCGGATTATTTAACGGTCGCCAAATATACTGGCCCGACCCAGTATGAATCGCTAAGCCATCGCTGTCGTGAATTTCTGGGCGCCAGTCTTTCGCTACCGTTTTATCTTTTTCTGAGTACCAGTACATGCTGGTTAGCGGCGCTATACCTAAGCGCTCAACATCGGCGCGCATATACAAATTAGCACTTACAGAGGTAACATGCCCTTTGGCCTCTTTGTTGTCTTTACTTAAACCAAACCGATAAGCACCTGTAACAGAGGGCCCCTCAAGCAAAGCCCACACAGACATGCTCTCACCTTTATTTTCTGCAGGGCCTAACCAAAATGCCGAAAAGCGAGGAAACTCTTCTGGCTCACTCATACCGGTATTTATTGCAATACCGCGAGCCGACAACCCATATTGCCCCTGAGGGCCATCAGTTCTAAAATAAGACGCCCCCAAAAACGATATCCAATCTGGTTTTATATCGGGGCGCATAATTCTAAAGCCTGCAAACCCAAATCCTTCTGGTAGGTCGTGGGCAGGGCTATCTTCAGGCATATCAAAAAGCGCATTACTAAAAGGCAGTTCTTTAACGTTGTTTTTATCATCTCTGATGAAAATACTTACCGGCTCAGGAAAATATCGCCCAGGGTAAAATAATTGTACCGGTGCCTTTTTGCCATTTGGGTAGAGGGTTTCATCTTCTTTAAAGCGTATTTTCCAATGTTCGTCATAGGTAATTTTATCAATAAGCTCAGGTGCTGGCACTTCCACAGGCGTATAGGGCTTTTTGGCAGAGGCTTTTGCCATTGCTTTTAAATCTTCAAAAGTAAACTTAGCACTTGCTTGTGCTTGCGCCGCGTGTAACGACACAGAGGAGGCAATAATAGCGGCAATAAATAACTTTAACTTCATAAAAAGTATCTCTAATAAAGGGAGTCTAAAAATAAGCGCCCAGTACGAACGCCTAACTTAAAATGCGTGTAAAGATATTACACACCGCAATATGAACTCGCGTTTACTAAAATAACGTTATTTGGCGAAGCTTCTATGCTTAGCTGTGTTTGGGGAATTGTGTTTGAATAGCTGTATTTAATAAATGCGGCTGATATAGCTTTTACTTAGTTTAAGCCAGTTAGTGCTTTAAAATCGAAATACTGATCTGTGCGTCGCTGCTACGCTCAGTATAAATACCTGACTAGTAAAAGCCTCATAAAATTAGCTAATTAGTATGGTGTTCAGCCAGTTATTTACTAATGTCTTTTCGATATTTTGTTATACCGCTGGCTATTTCTTTCCACCAGTTGTTAGCCCCAAAATGCAATAACTTGTACTTAGTTGGTTTAACTCTGCCTGCGTTTGCAATTATTAACTTTGATAACTGCTCAATATCATAGCCAGTCCACTCAGGTATTGGCTGTGCAAAATTCTGATTAACAGCAGGGTAAACCTCATTCCAGTAGATATACTCTAATTCTAAAATTGAATACTTAGATTTAGCACACGTAGCTATAGCGTTTTCTAGCTCATCAGATGGCTCAATATCCATCCAAAACATTTGCAACGCATCCCAAATAGGTTTTCTATCTTCTGAATCTAATCGTGGATTATCCATAAGCCACTAACGCCTTGTAAAGTTTAAAAATAAAACCTGCCATTAATAACAAAGTGAACTATTTTCTGTGTTCAGCTATTTAAGTATGCTTGTTATTGCTACAGGTTAAATAGCTTTTCGCATTTTATTTAATAACTCGTAGCATGCTTTATACAACAGTATTTCCATGTCTTTTGTATGATACAAAGGGCCCCAGCGAAAGAACCCTCTTAAGCTAAACTGTTTGGCAATAAATTCGCGCCATGTAATAGACTTGGAAACACTAAACGTTTTAATCGTCTTGTTGTGCTCAATGTTATACAAGCGCGACACTAATTTAACTTTTGGTCGCCAAAAAAGCGGAATAATAGCAGTATCAAAATCCACAGTGAATGCATCGCCACCATGCAAAGTAACTATAACCACATCTAAACCAATATCTGACTTTTTGGGCTCTTTAATAGACGAAATACTATGAAGGCAAAAAACCTCTTCAAGCTTTTGGTACATATGATCTTCAAGTGAATCGCCCGTTATATAAAAAAACGACTCTACCTTAGAAAAGTGGCTATTATTAACTACAGCTAACGATCCCAAATAAACATTGGGCTTTTCAGCGCTAAACCAATCAAGTAACAAATTCAAACTCCTTTTTACTTTTGCCAAATAAATAGGCTGTAAGATTGTTGGTTAAGGTTAGAGTGAGAAAGCAAAACCAGCAGCTTAGGTTCTACTTAACAATTTTTTATTACGCTTTATTTTCTTACTACGTAATTGAATACCAAGTAGCGTACCTAGTAAAACAGCGATTACATGCAGCAAAGCAGAAATTAAATATGTTAAAGGCTCCATTGTTATTTCTAACAAAATAGATAGTAAGTCACCGACACTTAAGTTAATAAACCAATAAACAGCCGCAACTAAAAAGGCTTGTTTATACGGACTCACTGTTTGCTTACAGCCTAAATAGCAATAAACAATTAAAGAGGCACCAAACCTGAGGACGTAATGGGTATAAATGTGTGATGTGCTTTAAGCCATCTCATCAAAGCCAACAATCTTTGTTGCTATTGTTGATAGAGCAACTAGCAATAAATACAAGCTTACTGAAAAGAGTAAAACCCTAGTGTATTTCACGATAATCCTTTAGTAATATAATTAGGCTGTAGAATAGCTCCAACAGCCTAATTATATTAAAAGAAGTAATTTTACAATCTCAACGCAACAATTTTACGGCTTAAAATAGCTGGTTAAAATAAGCTAGGTAATAATAAAAAAGCTAGTTATTAGAGTTTGGTAGCTTGTACATATTTACAGCACTGTCTTAGCAAGGCCTCTGCGGACTCTTTGTTAGATGGATCGTGTTTACTCGAACCAAGTTCAACACCTATTGCCGTATAAACACTGCTATTTAATTGTAAAAATTTAGTTTGATTAGGTGCAATTATTAGCTGTTTTGTATTACTCCATACCCCTGTGAGTGGGCTCCAGCTAATTTTTAAATCATAGTTACCCGCCGGTAATTTTATGTAAGAAAAAGTATTGTTTGGTAGTGCTACGATTTTTTTATCATTTATACTTACACGCATATCCGATGCCGCTGGTGGGGTAAACAACCTATGGAATACCAAAACACTATGTTCTTCATTTGGTTGAGGTAGCTGTACCTGGTCAAAAGTTAAAGCATTTCTTGGGGCTGAAGCACAACCACTTAAAAATAATAGTAAGCAAAAATATATATAACGCATAAGCACCTATGAGATTTAAATTCTAACGAGTATGTAGATTAACTCGTTTTTTATTTGTTTTTGTTAATAAGCAAACAATAGCCGAGTTCCTATTTTGGTTCAATTGATTACTGTATTTTTACGCAGAATATAAAAAGAGCTTGGTGTTGTTTTAATTGGCGTTTTGGAATGTATGTATTTAGCACGTAATTAGCTAAAGCACTAGTTAGATAAGCGAGCCTTAACATAATGATGAAACAGGCCCGCTGGAGTGTTTATGATAAAACGAATTGGTTAGTGATTTACTTTACATCAAAATTAACATGATCAAAGTAAGGGTTACTCTCACGCGCTTTAAGTAGACTAATTGTAGTGAGCACAATAAGCTTTAGCTCGCCATTTACGTTAATGGCAATGCACTCTTGTTTGAGTGCATTGCGTTTTGTATCAGTTGCTACACCACATACACTATCACCATTTTTTAAAATAAGCTCAACGCTTAAATGGTGCATACAGGCAATTTCGATGTAATCGTAATGGTTGCAACTGATCATAACGTCCTCTTGATATATTATTTAGCTGGCTTAAGTAGCATTAAAGTGGCAATAACAATTAAGTTGCCTACATACCATAAATCTTTGATTACAAATTGCCCTAAACGCTCTAGTAACGTGCTTGAGCTAAACGCGCCGTTTGCGGTAATTAAAAATGTTTGGGTCATTAAAAATACACTTAAACACGCTAAGCCACTAACAATAATAAGCTTTTTATTATTAAGTAAAATGCCTATGCCAAGTAACACTGCAAATAATACATCAAACCCACCAATTACGTTTGATGCGCCTTGTACGCTAAATACCGTGTATAACCACGACATAAACGGTGAGGTTTCTACTAGGCCTACAATGGCTTTGGCTTCAAACTCATAAAATTTCATGCCGCCAATCCACAGTAAAACCATAGCAACCGGTATAAAGTTTAAAAGTACGTGTTGTTTGTCTGTTAGCTTATTTTTATAAAACAAAAATAAATACAAAGGGATGGTAGCAAAGTATTTAATTATGCCTTGCCCACTGCCAATAATTGGAAAGCCGCCTAACTGTGCCATCCAGCGGTTACTCGCAAATAGGGTAAGCAAAGGCACTATGCTAACAACTAATGCGAGTATAACTGCAGGTACAGGCTTTATTAATTTAAGGTGCGCAGCTAAGGTGGTGACTGCCAACGCGATCATCGCGGTGCCTGTGAGCAAACCTAATGTATTGTTACTGAGTAAGGTATCAAGTTCATAAAAACTAAAGGTAGCTGAGAGTGTGTTTGGGTTTGCACCTAAAGCAAACGATACACCAAGTAATGCAAAGCTGAGTGTAAGTAAAAAGGTGAGTGCGTTATTTGTGTGTGTTATGTTCATTGTGTGCCCATTAAATCTGTAATGGCTAATAAAGACCTAATTTTTACAAAAAGTGATTCAACTAAAGTTAAATTTTTTAATACAAGGAAGGACATTTTGGTTTTTACGTTTACAAAAGCCACGCGTGAAAAGCGCGGCTATTTATTATGTCTTAGAAAACTTACTATGGTAGAGCACCTTGAGGTGGCCGGCTTATTTTTAACTGAGCAACAGCATAATGAAAGGGTTGACGAGCAATACGATTGCTCTCATCTTATACAGTTTAATGGTGAAACTATAGGTACGCTAAAGTACAAGATATGCGGTAGCCACATTGAAATAATGCAATTGCAAATACACCCCAACCATCAAAACAAAGGCTACGGCAGAGGCGTTATTGAGCAAGTAATTAAAACTGCAAAGTTAAAGCCTATCAAACTAACAGTACTTAAAAACAACCCTGCTAAAGCACTTTATACTCGACTAGGCTTTAAGGTCACTGGGGAAGATAACTATGAGTACCATATGCAAACCCAGCCTATAAATAACTAAGAGCTACTCTCTTTGATCTTTAAAATCTTTTTTTCTGAAAATGGTTAGGTGCCAGCCCCATTTAAGCGAGCCTAATCTTAAAAATACAGTGGTAAAAAGTGAGCCTAAAATACACCAAATGTAATCGACTTCTATGGTAAACAGCGCAGCATAAACTAGGCCGCCTACTAAACAGGCTGAAGCATAGGGCTCGTTTCGCATAACTGAGGGTACTTCGCGGCAAATTACATCTCGTATTAGGCCGCCAAAAATCCCTGTGGTGATCCCCATTGTTATCGCTATTACCATACCTGTACCGCTTATTAAGGCTTTTTCTATCCCCATAATATTAAATAATGCCATACCTATAGCATCGACTAATAAAAAGTAATAGTTATTTACATGAGGCAAGTAACGCACAAAAAATATGGTGGCAATAATAGCGGCGTAAGTTGAGTATAAATACTCAGGCGTAGCTATCCAAAATATAGGTTTATCTAAAAGTATGTCTCTTAGCGTGCCGCCACCTAAAGCTGTAACAGTTGCGACCACCACTACCCCAAAACCACTTATGTTTTTTTCGTAGCCTAGCAGTGCTCCTGCAACCGCAAAAAAAGCCACTCCGAGCAGCCCCAGCACCATAAAGTATTCAGCAGTCATGTGCATTTCCTTTTAAATTTTATACATTGGTGTATCAATTTATATGCCAGATGTAATTAGCAAAAGCCAAAAGCGAGGATTAAAAGTACATTTAAAAACAATGGGTTAATAAATTTTTGATAAAATTAATGATGGGTTATTGTGATATGCGATATTTAAAAAGGTAATTATTTTAAAAGTGAGTAGTTTTTACACATTATTTATTTTTAGCTGAGTCGCCTTTTTTAGTGCCCACCAGCACTAGGGTCTGTTGACCTTTCGAGGTTAAATTTGCAGCTGCCCTTCGGGTTCTGCCTAGGGACAATTTACTCTTTGTTGCTCGGTTTTTACTTAGCCCACTAGGTTACAAACCTCGCGCCGCGATTAAATTGCCCCTAGTTTGAACAAATTTAATCGGCAAAGGTCAACAATTTCAACCGCATGGCATTGTTCTTTTTTCATATAATGCCATTGTAAAAATACCCTCAATAGGACAAACGCAAAGAGGTATAAAAATTGATGCAGCAAAGGCTGTTCAATAAATACCTCTACCCAAAATAAAACTACAACTGCGATAAATGTGTTGAAACCAAGCGTCCAAAGTAGTTTTGCGCTGGGTGTTTTTTTGTACCTTGTTAGTTTTTTCATAAATCCCTTTAAAGTATTATCCTTCGCTGAGTATTGCTATTGCTAAATATTACTCACTTTTGTTCCCGCTATATGATCGTGTAAACAGCGTTTATCTTTTCCTAATATAAATGCAGGGTTTACAAATCCAGCAATGAACTGACCTACCGAAGGGACCAGTGATAACAGCTGCATAGGTAACATGCGTTTAAAGTAAATAGTTATAAAACTTGCTTGTGTGCCGTCTAGGTTTTCTATACGAATAGACATACAGTATTTACCAATAGTTTGTCCGCATTGATACATAAGGTAGGCATGAAGCACTAACGTAGAAAACACACCGAAGCCCCATAAAAATGCCGTTAAACTCAGATTTGGTTGGCTTAAACTTTCAAAACCGATATACATTATTACAGGTATAAAAACCGCTATACCTAATAGGCCGTCAATAATAGCAGCAACAAGCCTGTCCCCGCGTGATGCTTTTTCTCCCGCTATTTTTAGGTCGGCATTGTGTGCGGGATCTTGCGCTTCTCGGGTTTTTATAAGCTCGTCTATTTCTTTTGCGCGCTCAGGAAAACGTTCTCGGTCAATGACTTTTGCGCTGGAGTAAAGTTCATCTAATGTGTAGGTAGAAAAGTCTATTGGGGTGTCCATGCTTGGGGTATTCCTTAACGTAATTTAACCCAAAGTAGCATAGCTTTAGTAATTTATTCAATATCTTAAATTAAAGACTGGCGTAGCTTTTAGCCTTTAGTTTTTAGCCTTTAGTTTTTAACTTTTAGCTTTTAGCTTTTAGCTTTTAGCTTTTAGCTTTTAGCTTTTAGCTTTTAGCTTTTTGAGCATAAAAAATGGCGCTAAAAAGCGCCATTCAAAAAACAATTAAATTAAAGCGCTAGGCTTAAAATTTTCTTCGCTTTAGCTATGTCAATATCGCCATGTTCGCCAAGGGCTGTCATGCCGTTACGCTCAAGGTTGTTGGCAACGGCTTCAACCGCGTCTTCACCTAGGTCGTAATCGCCAAGTTTTGTTTTAATGCCCATTTGCTCAAAAAAGTCTTGAGTATGTTTAATGGTTGCATCAATCAGCTCGTTTTTGTCTTGCATATCAAGGCCAAATACACGCTCACCTAACTGAATAATTTTAGCGCGTTTTTGCTCTTGCTGAACAAACATAAGCGGCGGTAATACAATTGCAAGTGTTACAGCGTGATCTAAGCTATAAAGCGCTGTTAGCTCGTGGCCAATCATGTGCGTAGACCAATCTTGCGGTACGCCTTGGCCAATTAAGCCATTTAGTGCCATCGTTGCCGACCACATTACGTTTGCACGAACATCGTAATCTTCTGGGTTTTCAAGGGCTTTAGGGCCTTGCTCAATTAGCGTAGATAAAATGCCTTCTGCAAAACGGTCTTGCAGTGGCGCATTAACTGGGTACGTTAAGTATTGCTCAATAACATGTACAAACGCATCAACTACACCGTTAGAAATTTGGCGAGTTGGCAGTGAGAATGTATACGTAGGATCAAGCACAGCAAATTGCGGTTGTACAATTGGCGTACCAAAGGCACGTTTTTGCTGGGTTTCTTTACGGGTAACAACCGAGTTACCGTTGCTTTCTGAGCCAGTAGCCGGAAGCGTTAATACCGCGCCAATAGGTAATGCGCTTTTTACTTCTGCGCCATTAACTAAAATATCCCAGCCGTCGCCTTCGTATTTTGCTGCTGCCGCTACGTATTTAGCGCCGTCGATAACACTACCGCCGCCTACAGCTAATATAAAGCTAACGTTTTGCTCTTTCACAATTTCTACAGCTTTTGAAAGTGTTTCGTAAGTTGGGTTTGGCTCAACTCCCGAAAACTCCACAAAGTCCACACCTTCAAGTGCATTTACTACATCGTCATATACGCCGTTCTTTTTGATCGAACCGCCACCGTATAAAAACATGACCTTGCCTTGGCTTGGTACGCGGCTTGCGATCTCATTAATTTGATCTTTGCCGAATAAAATCTCGGTGCGGTTTTTAAATGCAAAATTTAACATATTTGTACTCTACTTGGTTACGGGGCTCAGCCCCTGGTGCTCATTGCTTTATAAAATGGGAATTAATAGTTAACTTTCAAGTAATTAATTACCTATTTTATAAGTTAAATATGAAAACGGTTAATGTCTAACTGAACGAGCGCAAGTGTACGCGCACTTTACAATAAGTAGAATTCAGTTAATCTTGCTTTACCCATCGGATTTCTGATACCTAATGTTTTATGTCTTATTTTGTACAATTACGCACCTTTGTTGAGGTATATCGTTGTAAAAACATCTCTCGGGCTGCTAAAAATTTGGGGCTGTCGCAACCGGCTGCAACCGCGCATATACAAACAATGGAGTCGGTGGTAGGTAAATCGTTATTTGAGCGGCGTCACCGAGGCGTAGAACCAAGTAATGCCGCCCACGATTTAGCAGGCCAAGTGGCAAATCACCTTGATGCTATAGAGCAAAAAGTTGCCTCTGTACGCACCCGTTCAAACGATGTGAGCGGAACGATTACACTAGCCGGGCCCGCCGAATATATTAGTTATGTTGCCTCAGCACAGCTGGCAAATTTGTTACAAGCAGGCAATGTTGATGTGGTCGTGCTGCCTGGTAATCGTGAGCAAATTTATTCAGCGCTTGATACTGGCGTTGCCGATATGGCTATTACAGCCTCTCTGCCCGATAACAAAATTTACGACTTTGAAGTGCTCGACAGCGAAGAGCTAGTACTGGTGGCGCACCGTTTATTAGCGCAAAGCTTAGAGGGGCAAACCATTACGCCAGCACTTTTAAATACGCTGCCGGTGGTCAGTTACGACAGTCAATTACCGCTTATACGCCAGTATTTTGATACTGTATTTAAACAAAGCTGTACGTCAAAAATAATTGCCCGCTGCCCCGACATACGCGCGCTCGCCGGCATAGTAAGAACCGGTGTAGGCTATACCGTGCTGCCTGATTATATATGTCATGACGATATTCAATCGGGTAGATTAATTAAACTTGGTCCGCAAGGGCCGGAAAACAATTTGTACTTAGCGTGGCGTAAAGGGGCGCTTGCTCACCCGCGGCTTAATTATGCCCGCGATGTGTTAATGGCTTTTTCGAATATTAATAAATACGCAAAATAGTTTTTTAACTTATACCAATCCGCATAATTAAGTGATCTATTTTGAGGATGAGTAAACGTGATGATAGCAAGGCAAAAAATTCGCTATTTAGTTGTTCTAAATGAGAATTTTTTAACGCAGATAGCGACACGTTTAGCCCCTGAAAATCATTATGTATTGTTACGGATTGGTATTGAACGCTGGTTATTTAATAAAATAGCCAACCGCGCGCCATTGCCCACTACTTTTACTTAATGTAAGGGTTTCAACCACAAGCCTTGCTGAAAATTGCGTTTTAAATTGCACAATAAGGTATTTACCTTGCGGGGCACCAGGTAAAGATGAGTAAGCATTAGCACTTATTTGTTCTCGCGTAGCCACTTTACCTAGTGGCGCACGCACTGTGTTTAGGGCGTTTTTCCAGTTTGCTTTACTTAATTGCGATTTAAATAGCGCATCGGCTTGTTGCCAACTTTTTGTGTATTCACCCGCATCAACTAACTGTAACCAGTTTATTGCTACGGGCATATTTTTAGTGGTTTCGGCCCACACTGAGCAGCTTATAAACAAGCATAAAATTAAAATGAGGGGTTTCATCATTCTTCCTTTTAATCTGGCGTTAAAAGTAAATATAGATATTCCAAATTACAACACATTGGTTAAATGGTTAACCCCTAATATTAAAAACTTTTGCAAATAAGTGCCTTACTCTCCTTTAATTTTTAAAACCTGCGCGTAAGTGCAATCGCTCAACATAGAAAAACCATGCGAGGCTTGCTCTTGGCCTATTACAAATGGATGCGCCGCCTCGGGGGCTCTATTTTTAAGTTGCTTTATGCGCTCATACGAACCATCGCGTTTAGGGTGGTTTGATATAAACACATCTACACCGGCCTGCATTGCCACATTGCCAAAACGTTTAGCGGCAACACTGTAAGCGCTAATTCGCTCAATATCAGGCCCATAGTTTAGCCCAGTCCCTCCCCACAGGCTTAGCATATGTTTTTTGCCGTTATCGTATACTGGGAACAACAACGAAATAGTGCCAGGGGTGTGTCCAGGCGTTAAATGAACGCCAATGCTGGTATCGCCAAGCGTAATTGTATCTGCCTCTTTTGTGCTTATATCTCTTGTTGGCCGTTTGCCCCAACGTGGGCTTTCAAAATCAAGCTTTGGTTGTTCTAAGCGTCGCCACTCAACCTCACTCATTACAACACGCGGTTTGTATTTATTAACTAAGTACTCTTGCCCACCGTAATGATCACCATGCCCATGGCTAATAATTAAATACTTAATATCTTCGGGGTTTAAGCCTAGTGTGAGCAAACCTTTTTCAATGTAATTTTTAGCTTGTTCGTTGTTATTTAGCGCATCAATAACAATAAGCCCTTGTGATGTTTTAACTACCCAACTTGCCACTCCACCAGTACCTACATAATAAAGGTTGTCAAACACTTGTGTAGGTTCAATCGTTGATGAGCGCCGTTTACTACCCAACTTTTTACTGCGCTTTTTACCTTCATTATTAGTGCGAACACGCTTTGTTAAATCACGTAAAGGGTTTTGTATATCGCATAGGCTTGTTAACCCCGGAAACTCATCAGCGTACTGCATGCCTTTTTCGACATAATCTTGCGCTGTTAATTGTGTATTTTGCGCAATAGCCGGGTACGTAGCTAAAAAGCTAAGTACCACAGCAGATAATATAAATTTTGGCATAAAAACCCCTTATAGTTTTGTATCTATAGCTAGCCAGTAGCGTCGGCCATCTTCTACATAGCCGTATTCATCGTAGCTGGTTGCTTTATCAAATATATTGTAAATACCAAACATAACTTTAACGTTACCGTTTACTTGCCACGCACTGCCTATATCTGCTGTTGCAATAGAAGGGGCTGAGGTTAAACGGCTAGTTATAGAGGCTGCTTCGGTTTCTTTACCGCGGTAATTAGCACGTGCCCACGTATTAATATTATCGCTTACATCCCAGTTAATATTTAGCGTTGCTAAATGTTTAGGTATTTGCGTAAGTGGCTGGCCTTTATTGTCGCCACTGCGTTGCTCAGAAAACGTATAGCTGTAGCTAGTTGCAAGAGTAATATCTGCACTTAACATTGTTTCTATATTTAGCTCAGCCCCATAAGTCACCGCTTTATCAATATTGATGTTATAGCGGTCGGTTTCATCACCACACACTGTGATAGGACATAAAACGGTGTTAATTTTGTCTTCAAAGCTATTATGAAAAACCGTGATATTAGTTTGAAAATCACTGTTAGCATAATACACAGCCGCTTCTTTACTGACGGATGTTTCGGGCTCTAGGTCAGCATTTCCATATAAGTCGCCACCGCGGCTGCTTTGGATCCAATTAGGGCTAAGCTCGCGTAAATCTGGCGCTCTGTAACCGGTAGCTACGCCCGATTTAAAGGTCCATGCCTCATTAATATTCCAAACTCCGTACAGGCGTGGACTCAAGTGCGAATCAAACTGCTCGTTATCATCAACTCGTAAACCCGTGGTAAGGGTAAAATCGGGGTGTAAGCTCCACTCATCTTCAGCAAATAGCGACCATTGTTTGTTATCTATTTTAGTAATAGTGGCTGCGTTTGTTGTTTTGTCATCAAGCTTTTCTTGTTCAAATGCGCCGCCTAATGTTACATGGTGGTTTTCAAGTGCAATTGACCACTGCGTATTTGCTAAGGTATTTTCGATGGTTATTTCACGGCCTTCGTTTTCAACCGACTCTTGTTGAATATACGAATGCGCAGCGCCCCAACTATAGCTACCTTTATGTGCTAACGACCACGTGCTGCGGTTATTGTTCGTTTCGCTAGAGCTATTTCGATTAGGTAACGATAGCCCCGAGGTAGAAATACGTTTTTGATCGTGTTCGCTGTATTCAAGCGATATCACATCGTGCTGGGTGGCTGTTAAATGCAGTGTACCACTGTAGCTTGTCAGCTCTTTTTCACCGTAACCGCGCTCAATTGCATCTTCTTCACGCTCTTGGTAAAGAGCCGAAAGGTTAACGCTTAATAAATCTTTTATTAATGGCCCCGCTGCATATATTTGCCCTTGGTATTCATCACCCGAATTACTGTTTTCTTGCTGTGTGGTTTCTAGGCGAACATTAGCATGCCAATTGTCGTAATTTTTACGGGTTATAACATTAATAACGCCGCCAATTGCATCCGACCCATACAACGTAGACATAGGCCCACGCACAACTTCAATACGTTCAATAGCGTCTAGTGGTGGCAGCCAATCTTGCTCAAAGCCACCGCTGCCGCTTGGTTGTGATTCACGCCCTGACTGCTTTTTACCGTCTACCAAAATAGCAGTGTACTGCGCTGGCATGCCACGCACGCTTATATCTTGTCGCGAGCCACCACCGGTAACCGTAACCCCTGCAACATCGTTAAGTGCATCGGTTAAGTCTTTATAAGCGCGGTTTTCTAGCTGCTTTTTGCTAATTAAAGTAATAGAAGCTGGCGCTTGCGCTAAGGTTTGTTCAAAGCCTGAGGCGGTCACTACTATTGTTTCTATATCATTGTTAGCATTAGCCAAAGTGTAAAATGGCGCAACAGCAATTAGAGGCAGAGCTAAAGTGTTTTTCAGAGTCATTACGGGGTATTTAATTAGTTATTTTACGTAATGATAACAATTATCAATAACTTCGGCAATTAACATTTCATTAATTTACAATAAAACTTAATCAATTAAGCTGCAGTTACTCCAGTGCTATTATTAACAATAAGCCAATTTTATTGCGTTTATTGTACAAAAAAGGCTGCATTAACTAGCAGCCTTTTTGTATTCTGTATCGCTTAAGGTTTTAAAAATGCCATTTAACCATCAAATTTGGGTTGTGCTCTGTTTGACCATCTACACCAAACTTATTTTTCCAATATACGTATTCTATACCTACATCAAGGCGTCCTGTGTCTAGGCCAAGCATAGGAGCAATGTTGTATTTAAGTTGTGAGGTAAAGTTAAAACCGCCTTCGCTTTTACCAAACATAGTGTCGGTACTGTCAACAATATCTAAAAAGCCATCGTATCTAAAATTACCCTTGTTATAGCCCCACGTTACGGTTATTTGGTTGTTATCTTCACGCTCTATGCCAATATCGTCCTGAAAACGACGGTAATAAGCCACATTGAAATATTGGAACCCTGGTACATCTAACGATACGCCGCCACCTAATAAGTAGTTATTTTGATCGGTATCGCCCGAGCCATATTCTGTTTGTAGGCCTAAAAACACCTCTTTAACAAAGCTGTTTTGTGGCTTGTAAAGCGTTGGGTTTATGTTTAGCTCTCCGTATACTTCATCGGGGTTACTTAATCTATCCATAAAAAAGAAGGTACCGCCCCATGTATGTCCCGATGCATGCTCTATGGTTACTACGCTTCTGTCATCTTCCTCCCCCGAGAACGGCTCGAGGTAATCGGCGCCGGTCATGGCGGTTATACTAAAATCTGACCACAGCTCTTTTGCCGACACACTACTTGAACACACCGCGATAGCACTTACTAAGGCTAATTTTTTAATTGTTGTAATTTTCATTGTTAATCCCTTTGTTATAATTTTATTAGTCTAGTTAAGATGATCTGTACTTGCTGAATAATTTTCTGGTAAAACAAGCGTCATAACGATGGCGGTTAAACCCGATACAGTTACAGCGCTGCCAAAAATAGCGGTTACCAGCTTAGGCGCATTTATAAACATTTCGGGCACAAAGCTAACCCCTAGCCCCATACCTAAGCTCACCGCAATAATAAGTAAGCTACGACGATTTATTTTTTCGCTTGCAAGAATTTTTACCCCTGCGGCTGCTACTGTGCCAAACATAACAAGCGTTGCACCGCCTAGCACTGGTTTAGGAATATTTTGTAGCACGGCACCAATCACCGGAAATAACCCTAAAATAATCAAAATTACACCAATCCACAGACCAATGTATCTACTTGCTACACCGGTTAACTGAATAACGCCGTTATTTTGGCTAAAAGTAGTATTAGGAAACGTATTAAATGCGGCAGCAATCATTGAGTTAACCCCATCGCCTAAAATACCTCCGCGTATACGCGCTAAATAGCTTGCGCCTTTTACCGGTAATTTAGACACTGCGCAGTTAGCAGTTATATCACCTGTGGATTCAATAGCGGTAATTAGGTATAAAAAGCTAAAGGCAATCATGGCGCCAAAATCAATATTAAAGCCATATTTAAAGGGTAATGGCATGGCAATTAAATCAAATTCGCCCATTTTAAATTTGGCTATACCTAAAATAAGAGCAAGTAACCAGCCTACTAACATGGCAACGACTACAGCGGTAAGCCTTACCCACTGATTTTTGCTAGCATTTAGTAATACCACCAGCGTCACCACCGAAAAACCCACAATTAAGTTGCTTGGCGAGGCAAACTTTTCAGGCATATTAGTTAATAACCATTGCCCGCCGCCTATGTCGGTCATGCCTACTTTAATAAGGTAAACCCCAATGGTGGTGATCACCACACCGGTCACTACAGGCTTAATTACTTTGCCAAGCTTTTCTATAAAAAAGCTAATAAATATCTCTACAAAGGCTGCTAAAAAACACACAGCAAAAATGGTGGCAAGTACTTCATCGTTTCCGCCTCCAGTGGCTTTTACGGTAAAACCGGTTGCCAAAATAGTGCCTAAAAACGCAAAGCTGGTGCCTTGTACGCATATAAGCCCTGAGCCAATTGGCCCCACACGGCGAGCCTGAATAAAAGTACCAACCCCCGATACAAACAACGCCATACTAATTAAATACGGTATTTCGCTACCAAGCCCCAACACGCCACCAATAATAAGCGTGGGCGTAATAATACCTACAAAACTTGCCAGTACATGTTGCAGGGCAGCAAAAAAAGATTCGGTCAGCCCTGGTTTATCATCTACTGCGTAAATTATGTCTTCTGAGATTGCTTCTTGGTTTGACATAGTCAACATCCTTTTAGCGCTTTAATATGGGCAAGGTATAAATGCCTTGCCCAGGTTTTAATTTAAATACAGTGGCGCTTATTTAAGCTGCCCTTCAACACCCTCTACATAAAAGTCCATACTCAGTAAGGTTTTATCATCAATTGTTTGCCCCGCTTTAGTTACCAGCTCACCTTGCTGATTGTTAATTGGGCCGCTAAATGGATGAAACTCGCCATTGGCAATTTTGGTTTTAATCGCCTCTACCTCGGCAACAACATTGGCAGGAATGTCTTTACTCAACGGCGCTAAGCGGGTCATACCGGCATCTATGCCTTTCCATACATTTTGCGATTGCCATTTATCGTCAAGCACTTGCTGCACACGCTCGGCGTAAAACTCATCCCAATGATGAACAGGCGCAGTAAGGTGCGCTTTTTTACCATAGCCGCTCATATCTGAGTGATAACCAATGGCGTATATTCCGGCGGCTTCTGCGGCTTGAAGTGGCGCAGGCGAGTCGGTGTGCTGGGTAATAATATCAACACCTTGGTCGATTAAACTGTCGGCAGCTTCGCGCTCTTTACCAGGATCAAACCAGCTATTAACCCACACTACTTTTACTTTTGCGTTAGGCTTTACTGAGCGCAGGCCTAAAGTAAACGCGTTAATACCGCGTATTACCTCAGGAATAGGAAACGCGGCAATATAGCCAATACTGTCAGATTTACTCATGTGCCCAGCAATAACACCGGTTAAGTAGCGCCCTTCGTAAATACGGTCAAAATAAGTGCCCACATTTTTAGCGCGTTTATAACCTGTTGCATGCTCAAACTTTACGTTAGGAAAACGTTTAGCCACTTTAATGGTCGGGTTCATGTAGCCAAACGAGGTGGTAAATATTAAATCGTGCCCGCTTTTGGCTAATTGTGTAATAACTCGCTCTGCATCGGCGCCCTC
>NZ_DCYU01000133.1:0-3728 GCF_002331165.1 Pseudoalteromonas sp. UBA2102 | reverse complement strand
CGGCGGCTTACATCGTGGGTGTAAGTCCAACCAGCTTCGCCAATCGGGCTTACATATACAAACCCTACTTTTACGCTGTCTTTTGCCATTGCACTCGCGCTTAACCATAAGCTAAGTGCTACGCCAAGCGCTGTTATTAGTTTTTTCATTGTTATTCTCCGTGTTGTATTTTTAATATCCTGTTGAAGGCTTATTGTTACTCTTTGTATAAAATTTTTAATGGCCCTTATGCCAAGGCTTACCTAGCCACATAGGTTCGTACATTTTTAGTTTTTGTTTATTTTTACTTAGCATAATCAGTACTATAAGCGTTGCACCATAAGGCAGCATGGCCAGTAAATTAGAATCCACCGCTAAGCCAAGCGCCTGTGCCACTAAGTGCATAATGCTGGCAAAACCAAATAAATAAGCGCCTAGCATTACCCGCTCAATTCGCCAACTTGCAAATACCACTAAAGCCAGTGCTATCCAGCCACGACCCGAGGTCATGTTTTGTGTCCAAAGAGGTGTGTAAGCAAGCGATAGGTACGCCCCTGCAATACCCGCCATTGCGCCGCCAAACATCACCGCTAAATAGCGAGTACGCATCACAGGCAAGCCTAAGTTATTACCAACGCCTGGGTTTTCACCAATAGCGCGTACCGCAAGCCCTGCCTTGTGGTATTTAAAAAATAAATAAGCGCCAAGTACTAATGCCCAACTTAAATACACAATGGCGTCTTGCGAAAACAATGCTTTGCCCAGTAGCGGAATATGCTCAAACCCTGCAATTGCTAAAGTGGGTAAGGCATTAATGGTTTTACCCTCGTAATCAACGCCTAAAAATGCCGACAAGCCCGTGCCAAAAATAGTTAGCGCTAACCCCGCAGCCACTTGGCTAGCATTTAAATTAAGTGCTACAAACGCAAATACTAACGACGCCATAACCCCCACAAGCGCAGCCACGCTAAAGCCTATAAAAAGGTTGTCGCATTGGTACATGGTTATAAACCCTGCCACCGCGCCTAATAACATCATGCCCTCTTGCCCAAGGTTAAGTGTGCCGCTTTTCTCGCATACCATTTCACCTAGAGCCACCAGCAATAAAGGCGTGCCGGTGCGAATAGTGGCGTATAAAATATTTGTGATTACCTCTAATTCCATGTTTAAGATTCCTGTGCGATGGGTGTTAGCTGCGTTTTTTGTTGTGTAAATGGCAGTAACAATTTAATGCGATAACCAATAAGCACATCGCACGAGAGTAAATAAAACAGCATTAAGCCCTGAAAAATGCCGGTAATGGCATTGGGTAGGCCAATTTCTATTTGCGCCATTTCGCCGCCCATATAAATAAGCCCCATTAACAGCCCTGCTAAGGTGATCCCAAGCGGATGTAAGCGCCCTAAAAAGGCCACAATAATTGCGGCGTAACCATAACCAGGGGATATTTGCGGCACTAATTGCCCTATAGGCCCAGCCACTTCGCCAGCCCCTGCAAGCCCAGCTAACCCGCCACTTATTACCAATACACCAGCAATTAAAAGCGCACGTTTATAGCCCGCCATTTTGGCAGCCGATGCATCAAGCCCAAGTACTTGAATTTGAAAACCCACAAAGGTTTTACTAATAAACACCCATGTGGCACACAGCGCTAATAGCGCAAATGCAAGCCCTAAATGAAGGCGAGTACCTTCAAATAAAACTGGTAGTAAGGTGCTATCGCCAAATAAGGCGCTTTCAGGAAAGTTATAGCCGTATGGGTCTTTTAATGGCCCGTGTACTGACCACAGCAACACATTAACGGCAATGTAATTGAGCATAATGGTGACTAAAATTTCGTTGGTGTTTAAACGTAATTTCATAAACGCAGCTAAGCCTGCCCACAGCATGCCACCAGCAATACCTGCAAGTAATGTAAGCCCTAATGCAAAGGCACTTGTAGAGTCAACAAAGTTAACAGCTACGGCACTGGCGCATACGCCGCCAATCAGTAGCTGCCCTTCAGCACCTATATTCCACACCGACGCCCTGTAACACAGCGCTAAACCATAGGCACATAATAAAATTGGAATGGTCATTACTAATAGCTCGGTAACGCCATACCAGTCAGAAATAGGCGCTACGAGTAAGGTATATAAGGCATTAAGCGGGTCGTGCCCTAGTAAGGCAAACACCACATAACCTGTTATTAAAGTGAGTAAAATGGCTAAAACAGGAGAGAAATAACTCCATGTTTTTGAGCGCTCTACGCGGGGTTCAAGCTTTATCATGCCAGCGCTCCTTGCGGTGTTATTTTTGCTGTGTTGCTTTTAGTGTCGTGATTAAAATCGCCCGCCATCCACTGCCCTAATTGCACTAGTGGTACACAGTCGGTATTTAAAATAGGCGAGAGTTTGCCATCGCAAATTGCGCCAATTCGGTCACAAATTTTATAGAGCTCGTCTAAATCTTCTGAAATAACCAGTACTGCACAGCCTTCGTCGCGCAGCGTTAAAATTGCCTCGTGAATGGCAACTTGTGCGCCAATATCTACACCCCAAGTAGGGTGCGACATAACCAGCAATTGTGGGTTTTGCTCAACCTCTCGGCCAATAATAAACTTTTGCAAATTACCGCCCGAAAGGCTTGCTGCGTGAGTACGGTTGCTGGGGGTTTTTACGTTGTATTTTTTAATGATTTTGTCGGCGAGCTGGCTAATTTTTTGTTTTACTAAAAAGCCTTTTTTAACTAAACCACTATCAAAACTGGTAAGGAGTGCATTGTGCGCTAAATCCATATCAGGGACTGCGCCGCGCCCTAGCCTGTCCTCTGGTACGCATGCAAGCCCAAGCCTGCGCCTTTTTAGAGGGCATAACGCATCAACAGCGGTATTTTTAAATTTTATTGCGTTGCTATTTTTTTGCGGCTCCTCTCCCGAAAGCGCTTTTAATAGCTCCTCTTGCCCATTACCGGCAACCCCTGCAATACCGACTATTTCGCCTTGTTGTACAGCAAAGTTCACGTTTTTAAGCGCAATATCAAATAACGCCTGCGCACTGGTTGATAAGTTATCGACTGTTAAAAAATCACCTGTGCCAGTCGCTCTGCGTGTTTGGTTACTTATTGGAGTGCTGTCGCCTACCATTAAGCGAGCTATTGATTCGCTGGTTTCGTTTTTAGGAATGCAATGCCCACTTACTTTGCCGGCGCGCAAAATAGTGGCGCTGTCGCAAAGCGCAATAACTTCATGCAACTTATGGCTAATAAACAACACCGAGCAGCCTTCTTTCTTAAGCGAATGCAGGGTTTTAAACAGTGCATCTACTTCTTGCGGAGTGAGTACCGAGGTGGGTTCATCTAAAATAAGCAGTTGAATATCTAATAATAAACACCTGACTATTTCTACCCGTTGGCGCTCGCCCGTTGAAAGCGTAGACACCAACCTATGCGGGTCCAGCGGCATGCCGTACCTAGCCGATGTTTTACTAATTCTGCTGGCAAGTGTGCTGCTATGCCCTGCTAAATCGCCCAGCGCTAACGCGATATTTTGCGCAACTGTTAGGGTTTCAAATAACGAAAAATGCTGAAACACCATACCTATGCCTAATTCGCGGGCATCGGCGGGTTCTTTTATGTCCATTTTACGACCATTAAAAAACATGTCCCCTTGGTCAGGTTTAACTACACCGTAAAGCATTTTCATTAACGTGCTTTTACCCGCGCCGTTTTCACCAAGCAGGGCATGCACCTCACCATGTTTTATTTTTATT